>NZ_JAUBQQ010000005.1:183615-189051 GCF_036701335.1 Microcoleus sp. Pol12B5
CAAGTGACGACAAGACGATCAAACTGTGGAATCTGGAAAGCCAAAAACCCATCGCTACCCTCACCGGGCATAGCAATTCGGTCTATAGCATCGCCTTTAGTCCAGATGGCTTGAATTTCGCTTCTACAAGTGACGACAAGACGATCAAACTGTGGAATCTGGAAAGCCAAAAACCCATCGCTACCCTCACCGGGCATAGCAATGAGGTCTTGAGCGTCGCCTTTAGTCCAGATGGCAAGACATTGGCTTCTGCAAGCAGTGACAACACTATCAAACTGTGGAATCTGGAAAGCCAAAAACCCATCGCTACCCTCACCGGGCATAGCAATTCGGTCTATAGCGTCGCCTTTAGTCCAGATGGCAAGACATTGGCTTCTGCAAGCAGTGACAACACTATCAAACTGTGGCACCTGCAAAGCCAAAAACCCCTCGCTACCCTCACCGGGCATCAAGGTTTGGTGTGGAGCGTCGCCTTTAGTCCAGATGGCAAGACATTGGCTTCTGCAAGCAGTGACAAAACCATCAAACTGTGGATTTGGGATTTCGATAAATTAATGGCATTAGGTTGCCATTGGATTAGCGATTATCTCAGAACAAACCCGAAAGTGACAGAAGAGGACAAACAGATGTGTGCTGATTACCTCAACCAAGAGCCAATCAAATAGGACTTAGGCAAAAGCAGCCAGCCAGCCAGATGTTCGTACTAAATTTTTTACCACTACTTCGACTTTTTTGTTGTCCATTCCTCACTCGCATCAGTCACAACTCTAATATTTCGCGACGACGAATCTTTATCCACAACCACCACCATCCCATTATTAAATCTTGCTATTTAATTTTCACTTTTGTCGTTAGTCGAGGTTTGGAGAGTTCAAAAGGCGGTAGGAGCTAACTCTGAGGGATATTGCACTGATCTCCCTTGGAATATAAAGTGTAAAACTCCTGGAGTGCTGACATTTGTTCTCTCAATCTAGATATCTCTACATCCAAGGGAGGGAGTAGTTTCTCAAGGTGGCGCACCTCACTAAACCACAGTCGTAACTCTGGTTTGAGAGTTGCATAGAGCGTTTCGGGGCAGGAGAGTAATATTGCTGTTATGATCTCTGCTACGAATGGCTGTTGCGACCACTTCCCTAAAACAGACATTGCATCCCCGTCATCACTCGACAAGCATTGGTGAACAATATCAAACAGTGAATTTAACTCAATAGCTGCCCGTAATTTCTCAAGAGTCTCTGCCGTCTCTGAGGAGGTATGCAGCATGGTTGTAAATTCAACAGGCCAATGGTGCAGAATGATACTGACAACTGAAGCAATTGAATCAGGTTGCTCTTTTCTCAGAATGTCTGGGAGTATTTCTGCAAAGTAAGTAGCAACACTACGCCACTGATGTAAATCACAAGCAACATGAAAAAAGGTTTCTGGCAACCTTTCACTCTTCTGCAATAAAATATAACCTCGACATTGATTAGTCACGGGATCGACAGGTTCAAATGCTTGCCATAACAAAGGCAGAGAAACCCAGTGAGGTGGATATTTGAAACGGGCAACATCCAGCAGAAGAACTAGATCCCGCTTTGGATGATAACCACCAATTGGTGAAAAGTGACCATCACCCGTTTGTCCCAATACCTTTCGGCTGTAGGAAACAACTAGATGAATATCACCTGGCGCCGTAGTCGCCTCCTCAACTGCTTGCCGAAAGTTTTCCAAGCTGCTTTGGTGGTAACGGTTAGGTTTTACCACAGCGCCGTTGCAACGTGCTATACAGACAAACTCATCAAAGGTGATACCGTTTTCTTTAATGACTGAAAGAGGTAAACAACAGTCTAAAAATTCCTCTCCATACCATCTCCACACCCCTTTCCAAATGCGACCGGGATCGATGGATAAGGCATTAAGAACAACAACTAAACTACCCAATCCACAAAAAGCGGGTTCTGCTTGAGTATGAAACTGTTCCGCTAGAGCAAAATACCCTTCCATACCTCCCAATGCCAACGATTCTCGAAATATTTGCTTTCCCTCTACGGAGGAAAAGGCAATAGCAGAATCGGGGAGCGAACGACGATAAAACCCTTGAGCAGACATTTAGTGTTTTAACCCTTATTGTTTATGGTGCTAATAAATATTATGCAAAATCGTCACATTGATAATGATGAATGCACTTATTTACTATTTTTTTCAATTTTAGCAATAAAACGCTGCGAAGGTTTGACTTTCGCGGTGCAAATTTAAAAAACGTGACCATTTGCGAGGGACGGCTAGGCATCAAGCTGATGAAACAATTCGGAAATTTGCCACAGATTGAGCGTTATGCAGCTCGGATTAATCAAGCTTTTATGAATATCCTCACTCACGCGATCGATGTTTTAGAAGAGTCGGATCAAGAGTTGTAATAGTTGCAATAAATCAAATTTAAGCTAGTGATTTAGGTTGACACTGAGGTGGTCGATTTCAGGGGATTTATATTGAGGTTGCTGATAAAGATATGGAAATTAGCAAATACCTTAAAGCGCCCCTTTCTGCTCCCTTGTTGGCTAGCAAAACCAGCCAGATCGTCAAAATTACTATCAGCTATCGGATAATTTTATAACCGCACAAAGGAGAGGTGTGTCACAGTTAATTGATCGTGTTTACCGTTGGGTGGGGCGGTTTTTTGAGATAGTTTGTTCGAGCCTCAGATTGTTGGTAAACCCGCCCCTACAGCGATTGCAAAATCTTGAAAAGATGTAAAATTTTGTATATAAAATGACCGATGTTGCAGAAAATAGACGATAGTTGATATGCCAGAGATTTCAAGCGTCCGCGAAAACAATTTTTAATCAGGTAATAAAATGGTAGTAGCAGCACCTGTTCAATCCGGCAGTCAGTCGATTTTTCAAACTCGCTACGACAACTTTATCGGCGGCAAGTGGGTGCCACCAGTGAAAGGGAAATACTCGGAAAACCTTTCTCCAATAACAGGAAAATCAATTTGTCAAATCCCCCGATCGACCGCCGAGGATGTAGAATTGGCACTGGATGCCGCCCACGCTGCGAAAGACAAGTGGGGTAAGACTTCCCCAGCCGATAGGGCGCGAGTTTTACACAAAATTGCCGATCGGATGGAAGAAAACCTCGATCGCCTCGCCATCGCCGAAACCTGGGGAAACGGTAAACCAATTCGCGAAACACGCCTCGCAGACATACCGCTGGCGATCGACCATTTCCGCTACTTCGCAAGCTGCATCCGAACTCAAGAAGGGTCGATCGGCGAACTCGACGGAACCACCGTCGCCTACCACTTCCACGAACCCCTAGGCGTCATCGGACAAATCATCCCCTGGAACTTCCCGATATTAATGGCCGCCTGGAAACTCGCCCCAGCCCTCGCCGCCGGAAACTGCGTCGTCCTCAAACCAGCAGGCCCCACCCCCACCTCAATCTTGGTACTGATGGAAATCATCGCCGACTTAGTACCAGACGGCGTAATCAACGTCATTAACGGGCCAGGCGCTGAAATCGGCAAAACTCTCGCCACCAGTCCCCGGATTGCCAAAGTCGCCTTCACCGGCGAAACCACCACCGGCAGGCTAATCATGCAATACGCCTCCCAAAATGTCATCCCCGTCACCCTAGAATTAGGCGGCAAATCCCCCAATATTTTCTTTGAAGATGTCTGCGCCCAAGACGACGAATTTCTCGACAAAGCAGTCGAAGGATTAGTCATGTTTGCGTTCAATCAAGGCGAAGTTTGCACCTGTCCCTCCCGCGCCTTAATTCAGGAGTCAATCTACGATCAATTCATGGAAAGGGCGATCGATCGCATCCGCCAAATCAAACAAGACAACCCCTTAGATCCGACAACCGCCCTCGGCGCCCAAGTCTCCATCAACCAGATGGAAAAAATCGCCGAATACGTCAAAATCGGTCACGCCGAAGGCGCAGAATGCCTGATTGGTGGCGAAAGAAACATCTTATCCGGCGACTTGCAAGACGGGTATTATTTCCAGCCAACAGTCTTCAAAGGAAATAACAAAATGCGAATTTTCCAAGAAGAAATCTTCGGCCCAGTATTAGCAGTCACCACCTTCAAAGACGAAGCCGAAGCATTAGAAATTGCCAACGATACTCTCTACGGTTTAGGTGCAGGAGTTTGGACTCGCGACATCAACACCGCCTACCGCATCGGTCGCGCCGTTCAAGCAGGCCGCGTGTGGACAAACTGCTATCACCTCTATCCGGCCCACGCAGCATTCGGCGGCTACAAATCATCTGGTATCGGTCGCGAAAATCACAAAATGATGTTAGATCACTACCAGCAGACTAAGAATTTGTTAATAAGTTACAGCCCGAAAGCTTTAGGTTTTTTCTAAGGTTTTAGTCATTAGGAAGGAAGAAAGAAGAAAGACAAACTTCAATGATTCGTCAACTCCTTCTTTCTCTCTTTTCTCTCTTTCTCTGCGTCCTCTGCGCCCTCTGCTGTTCATTAAAAAAATCTCATTTATAAACGAAATAAAATTGCTATACAAACAGACTGCAATGGAAACTCCAAAAGTCACCGCAACAGAAGCGGCTTTAAAATTAATCAACTATCTCAAAACTCAACACGGAGAATTGATGTTTCACCAATCCGGCGGCTGCTGCGACGGTAGTTCCCCCATGTGCTATCCCAACGGGGAATTGATAATCGGTGATGGTGACGTATTGCTGGGCGAAATAGGCGGTTGTCCCTTTTATATTGCAGCCCAGCAATACAAATATTGGCAGCACACGCAGTTAATTATAGACGTGGCATCCGGGCCAGGAGGCAGCGATTTTTCCCTCGAAGAGCCGGATGGAGAGCGTTTTATTACTCGTTCTCGCTTGTTTGTTAAGGCTGATTAACTCTGTTGGCGTTGCATAAGAGAGGGATGATATGGAGAAAAAGCAGCATGAAATCCCCAAAATGCAAATCCAATAGGCACCAGACAGTGCGTAAAGTTTTGTAACTTGGATATATTATTATCTTGGATACAATCTAGAGCCTTCTATTTCAGAAGTTGAAAAAACAGATGAACGCTATAATTATTGGTTGTGGCTATGTTGGAAGTGCCGTTGCCCAGCATTGGCGGAACCTGGGTCACGTAATTACTGCAACGACGACAACGCAAGACCGGATTGGGGAGTTACAGAAAGTTGCCAACCAGGCGATCGTCCTGAAGCGCTGCGATGAAGAGACATTACAGACGATCCTGCAAAATCAAGAAGTGGTCTTCCTGAGTCTCGCTCCTACAGCAAACCACCAAGTAGATTCCGATATGTACGAGGAGACATACCTGCATACGGCCAACAACCTTGTTCTGACCTTGAAGCATTTTCCCAACATAAAACAACTTATATAGCAATCCTAAATGATTTTCTCTATTTAGCTCAATCCTAAATGATTTTTTCTGTGTAAGTATATTGACGTAT
>NZ_JAUBQQ010000154.1:0-2073 GCF_036701335.1 Microcoleus sp. Pol12B5
TCCACTTTGAAGGTAGAATGAACGATCAGCTTGCATCTTCATGATCCAGTCGTTGAACTCTTCTCGTTTAACTTGTTCTCCTATTTCTTTGCGTAAATGCCAAATAGGTACAAGTCCTCCATAGTTGTAACTTTTGTTCAAATTTTCATAAGTATTATTTGCTGTTTTCTTGAAATCATCATACGACTCAATAGACTGAGCTTTTCCTTGTTTCTTGGTTGTAGCACCAGTATTTTGTGCAGCATTAGCTTTTTTCTGCGCTTTCATCTGTTTTTGGATGAGTTCTTCGTTGCCTTCTTCAATTACCGTTGCAGGAAAAGTATCCCAAACTTTTGGTTGCATAGCTTTTGCAACTATTGCGGTCGCTACTTGAAATTCTCCTGACACCAGATCGTAGCTAATATCAGCACCTTCTCCTTTCCTTTTTAATACGGGAGGCTCAGTAAATCCTCCAAGCTTGATAAATACTTCCGCTGCTTCACGTAAGTCTTTTTCATCAAACTCTTGAGTGAGTCCGTTAACGCGTTTGCTGTTCACAAATATAGGCATTAATCTATTTTCTCCTTTTTTCCCAAGGTCTGACTCTGGTGTTTTAGTTGCAGCAATTTGTTCTGCCAGTTTTTGAGCTGTAATTCTTCCTGATGCTTTGCTTGTGGGTAGTTCTGTAGCGGTTGCAGGTTGTGTTGGCAGAGTCATTGCAGCCGTCGGCGTTTTAATCTTAGCCGCAACTTGCTTTGCCATTCCCTGTACTTCCGGCGACATCGGTTGCTTGCAAGGTTTTCCTACTGCCCGACAAACCGCGCCACACGGAAATGTTTTGCCAGGGGTGCAAGTCAATGTTTTGCCTGATTTGTTAGCTTTTGCTTTAACCCCTATTTTGGCTTTGGCGGTTGCATCAGCACGGAAAAACCAACTATCTAGTTTTTGCTCGATCGCGCTTGCATCGGAAATATCAAAAGCTTCACGCACAGAATAAATTGTTTTAAATCGATCGGCATTCTCAGATTCTGCTAGCAGCGAATCTGCTTTGTTGGCGGCTTTACTACCTACTGGCTCATAAAATACTGTGTTAGTTTTCATATTTAGGATGTACTGAAAACTGGTGCCGTCAGCAATGAACTCGCCAACAATATTGCCACTAGGGGTTTTCCCGTAAGTTTTAATTCGGTCAATCCCCGACGTGTAAAATGTGTTTAATATTTTAGTTAGAAGCTTAGACGTTTCCGTGCTAGTTCCTGTTTGAATTCTAGCTATAGTAGCTTGCATATTGTCGTGTCCTTTCATTAATAAATTCTATCTGGATCGTGTTTTAGCGGCGTTCCTTCGTCTGTAATCTCTCCGTCCCATGCCTCTGCCGCTGCTTGGGCGATCGTCATATCGGGGTAGGGGTTAGATGGAGAATAAAGCAAAAAAAACGGTTCGCCGATCGTTGCTGTTCTTATTTCATTTTGCGTCCACTCGTTTAGCAGGTCAGTTAAGTCGTTATCGTCACTTGTCCAAGTTCCACCCTCAACTGTAGCGTCGGCTTCCGAAAATTTAACAACTGGCATTATTTACCCCTTAGTGTGTTGTGAATAAAAGCAAAATACTCTGGATCGGTTTTGGCAAAAGCTACTGGATCGCGATACATCATTTCCATCCCCATTGACAAAATTTCTGAATTTTTGTCGCTGTTAGTTTTTTTACCCATGTAAGCTTTAGGCCATTTGTCTGGCTTTGCAACCTCATTATCCCCGTAATTTGAATTACCTGTCAAGTCACTAAGTTTTTGCCATTTTTCTCCAACCGTTCTGCTTTCAAAAAACTTCTGTACTTTTTCATGAATAACCGGGTCAGACTCTTCCAGCCAGTGTGCTGCCTCGTGGACAACAACCTCGATCGGCGCTTTGTCTGCCATAAACACAGTCCCGCCGCCATAAAATGACCGCTCTGCTTGTTTCCCAAAGCTTGCGTCAAGTGCGGTTATACGCAGTCGCTTGTCGTCAACAGAATTAACGCCTACCATTTTTTTGAATGCGGCTATTCCTGATGCAAGCTTGCTGAATTGCTCTGAGTTTAACGACCCGGTTCTTT
>NZ_JAUBQQ010000107.1:0-11815 GCF_036701335.1 Microcoleus sp. Pol12B5
TAATTAACTCATAATTTTGCCTGGAATATCATTCTACTATGTATTTGTGTAATTAATTCTGTCTAACTACTTAACAGGAACGCCAGCAAAAAGAAGCGGATCACATGCAAGCATAACCAGAGCGCGAGGAATGGCCCATAAAGAGCGTCAGCGCCCGTGGCAGTGCGATCGACCTGCCTTGAAAAAGAACAACAGCACCATGAGCCTCGATCGAGAAATTGTGAAAACGGGGAATTTACCCAAAAAACTTGTTATTAACAGCCAAAACCCCGAACCTTATTCTTTCCTTAAACTGCCTTTATTTATTGAAGGGTATTTTAACTCACAACTCAAAACTTTTTTAAATATCCATTATGGATTGATGGGTATTTTAACTCACAACTCAAAGCTCCTAACTCCAGCCCCGGACACACTCCAACTCTTCTAAACCTGATTTTTTAACTCTTATTGAGAGTTTGAAGAAGTATTTGGATTAAACAACCTGGTTTCTGTGTAAACGACTTAACTCCTAACTCAAAACTCAAAACTTCCTTGCTCCCCCCCCTTGTCAAGAAGCCCTCACCATCCGACACTGTACTTGGAGAGTTAATCGACCCTAGGGAGAAAGTTCCTTGAAAAAAGTTTTAGCCATCATCCTCGGTGGCGGTGTAGGCACCCGCCTTTACCCCCTAACCAAACTGCGAGCCAAACCCGCAGTTCCCCTCGCAGGCAAATATCGCCTCATCGATATTCCTGTCAGCAACTGCATAAACTCGGAAATAGTCAAAATCTACGTCCTCACCCAATTCAACTCGGCATCCCTCAACCGTCACATCTCTCGCACCTACCAGTTTTCCGGCTTCACCGAGGGATTTGTCGAGGTGCTCGCCGCCCAGCAAACTCAGGAAAACCCCAACTGGTTTCAAGGGACAGCCGATGCAGTTCGCCAATATCTCTCGCTGCTAGAACAGTGGGACGTTGATGAATACTTGATTCTTTCGGGCGATCACCTCTATCGCATGGACTACCAGAAGTTTGTGCAGAGACACCGCGAAACCAACGCGGATATCACCCTCTCGGTTTTGCCTATGGACGAGAAGCGGGCGTCGGATTTTGGTTTGATGAAAATCGACGACACCGGCCGCATTGTTTCTTTCAGCGAAAAGCCAAAAGGCGATGCGCTCAAACAAATGCAGGTGGATACTACTACACTGGGATTGACAGCGCAGCAGGCTCAGGAAAGTCCTTACATTGCTTCGATGGGGATTTACGTCTTCAAAAGAGAAGTTCTGATTAAACTCCTGAAAGAATCTCCAAACCAAACTGATTTTGGTAAAGAGATAATTCCGAATTCTGCAAAAGACCACAACGTTCAAGCTTATTTGTTTGACGATTATTGGGAAGATATCGGAACCATTGAGGCTTTTTACGATGCTAACTTGGCTCTGACAAAACAGCCTCAGCCGCCTTTTAGTTTCTACGATGAAAAGGCGCCAATTTACACTCGCCCGCGTTTCTTGCCGCCGACTAAGCTTTTAAATACTCACGTGACTGAATCGATTATTGCTGAAGGCTGCATTCTCAAAGAGTGCCGGATCGACCATTCTGTGTTGGGAGTTCGATCGCGCATTGAAGCTGGATGTACGATTCAAGACACCCTGGTCTTGGGTGCTGACTTCTACGAACCCGACGCAGAACGGCATTCGAGTTTGGACAACGGCGGCGTCGCCCTTGGTATCGGTGCAGATACTACAATTCGCCGCGCGATTGTGGATAAAAATGCTCGCATCGGCCGCAATGTTCAAATAATTAATAAAGACCGAGTGGAAGAAGCCAACCGCGAAAACCAAGGTTTTTACATCCGCAGCGGCATCATCGTAGTTCTGAAAAATGCCACGATTCCTGATGGAACTATCATTTAGTTATTAGTCATTAGTCATTAGTCGTCAGTCATTAGTTTTTTAAGTTAAAATCTGTTACCTGCTTTTCAAGTGACTGATGATACATAATGAAATTAGTGACAGATCACCAATGACCGATGACTGATGACTGATGACGAAATTCATTTTTTTTTGTTGATTATTAATTCCCACCGCTAATGCGAGTTTGTCGAAATACTTGGCTTTATTCAAAGGCTCGCGCATTATTAATAAGCGACAGTCTCTGTTACTGTCTGCCGCGATACAGATATGTCCGCTCGCCTGCGTCTGGCGAATAGCTTCTGATTCTTGTATTTGCGCTGGTAGCACGACTGACAAATGCGCTGCCCGTTTCTGAGTACCACAGCACTCTCGGAACTATCTTTCCAATCGTCGCAGCAGCCACAAGGCCAACTTAGCAAATAATTCATAATGTTAGCACCCTAGTAGCGTTAAAAGCTTATCGCTCTACTATCCTATCTTAATGTTTTATAAAAATGTGTGATTTAGCTAACAGACAGCGGAGAAATTATGTAATATTACTTTGACTTAAATGTATTCAGAGGTTGTCAAAATAAAATTTTCTAGCAGGGCTGTGGGGTGAATAAAAAATATTTAGAAATTTTGTGTAAAAACGGCGCAATTTAGGGTATTATATAGTCACAATTCATAAACCAGATTTGACAGAACTTGCTGATGGAAACCTGCTAAGATTTGGATTGGGTGATCAAGCTCATATCGAGAAGTTCGTAGGCGTAAGCCGGGGCGTAGCCATCGCACCGCGCCCCGGAAAAAAAGACCAAAAAAAGATTCATCGTCCACGCCAGTCAACCCTCCTAGGCTCGCACCCGCAACAGCAGCAGCTTTCCCCCCTCACCTCAACGGGGCTGCAGCCTCCCGAAAGTCGTAAGCCTCATAACTGCCCAAAAGTATTCGCCGCAGGAGTTTCACCGTCTCAAAGCTCACAGGTATAGCAACGCCCTAGAGGGTAAGGACGTTCTTAATTGATGAAAGCTATTGTTTGTGTTGTCGAATGCCAAAAGCATTTCTAGAGGCTGGTGCTTCAGCTCCCTTGGGCACGAGAGAGCTGAATGCTATAAAATCTTAAACAGCAGCGGAGTGCGGAAATTGCGATCGAACGCCAAGCAACAACCGAACTCGATCGAGTCCAAACCTTTGATAACCTATAATTTGAATGAGATGCCGCAGGCACTTCGGCTCCTGGCATTATACTAATGCGCCATCCTGCAGGTAATTTGGGATTTATTCTTTCTAACAACTAACAACTAACAAATAACAACTAATAAAGAGGGGATTGCTTAATGGCTGCAACAGATTTTAAAGACTATTACGCTATTTTGGGACTCAACAAAACTGCCAGTTCTGACGAAATTAAAAAAACTTTCCGCAAACTAGCCCGCAAATATCACCCGGACATGAATCCCGGCAACAAAGAAGCAGAAGCTCGTTTTAAAGAAGTAAACGAAGCTTACGAAGTGCTCTCAGACCCTGAAAAACGCAAAAAATACGATCAATACGGTCAATACTGGAAGCAAGCTGCCACAACTCCAGGCGGATGGCCCGGCGGGGGCAGTACGAATGTAGACTTTGGCGGGGTTGACTTCAGCGAGTACGGCAGTTTTGACGAATTTATCAATGCCTTGCTAGGTCGCGCAGGTAGTAGTCCGGGTAATGCCCGCAACGCCAAGTGGAATTACAGTAACTACCGCACCACCAGCGGCGGGCCCACAGGTTTTGGCGGATTTGAAGATTTCGCGGGGTACGAAAACCGCAGCGCAGTCAGCTCTCTCGACACCGAGGTGGTGGTTTCCCTGACTTTGGGGGAAGCATTTCGCGGAACTTCTAAGCGAGTCGCCACGGGCGAAGTTTCGATTCCAGCAGGAGTGAAAACCGGCAGTAAAATCCGGATAAAAGGCAAAGGTCAAGTTGACCCGTACACGAAGCAGCAGGGAGATTTGTACCTAAAATTAGAAGTTTTGCCTCACGCTTTCTTCCAGTTTGAGGGAGAGAATTTGGTCTGCGAAGTGCCAATAACTCCTGACGAAGCGGTGTTGGGAGCTTCAATTGAAGTGCCGGCGCCTGAAGGTATGATCACTGTGAAATTTCCAGCCGGGATTCGTTCGGGTCAGTCTTTGCGGTTGCGAGGCAAAGGATGGCCGAAACCGAAGAAAAACGAGCGGACTGATTTGTTGGTCAAAATTGCGATCGTGCCACCGAAAGAAATTAGCAGTGTAGAACGCGAATGCTATGAAAAACTCAAAGCAAATCGCACTTTTAATCCTCGCAGTAATCTCAATCAGATGGTGCTTTGAAAAAGCGTGCATTTCTCGGACGCAAATAAGATTCTTTCTTCACTATTTCATCGGGACACAGCATTCTTGTGTCCCTAGTTTATGCAAGCGCGCTCTCATTTGAAAAAAACCCTGTTAATAAGTCAACTTTTCTTCGCCCGTAATTTGCACTTTCCAACCTTCTCAAGACTCTTCGCTAGCTCTTAGCTGAGTAGGTTGGCTACCTTGTTTGAGGTTGATGGTAATTTTTTTAGCCCCTTTGTTCTCCAGGTCTCGGATGTAGCCGGTCGATCTGTCAGAAGCTTCCTCTCTGCTGTCATAGGGCCCAAAGTAATAGGTACGCTTTGGTGAATCTGTATCAACTTCTACCCACCATTCGTCGCGTCGAGTAGTGCTAGCAGGTTGAGCTAATAGCCAAAAAGCCGTGAAAAACATACCCAACATAGAGATTTCAAACATATTTACCTCTGGGAATACTTAAGTAGTTTTTACTCTTCTCAATTTATCAACGCCAGGGGATCGATCGGATCGTCCTCAGTGCTGATTTGACGCAGGTAGTTTTTGAGAGTAGCTGCTGTCTAAAATCAGCATTTCGGTGGAGAAGAGTTTTAGGCTGGGTGGCTGTAAGTCACTGCTAGACATACAAAGTCCGCAAGGCAAGGACTAGAAGAAGAGTGTGTTTATATTTTTGTTGAGGTTTGAGTTAACTCAAAACTCAACATCCTTAAATCGCTACAGTTTTTGAGACTTCTTCTTCGCAAATGGTAAGATGCGAAGGCTGACACCGTTTGATGCGGATACTAACCCTTTGAGATCCCTCGCTTTCCAAGTCTTCGATGTAGCCTGGAGTATTGCTGGAAGCTTCTTTGTCGGTATCGAAGGGGCCAAAATAGTAGGTACAGTGGGGCAAATCGGTGACAATTTCTACCCACCATTTCTCAGACCGGCGGTGGCCCGGCCCGGCAAACACGGACAAGACTGCGACGTAGATACAAAATAAATAAAATCCGAGCATCTTTATTCTTGAGAGTGGTTTAATTTATTATTTGAATCTATCAAAATAATTTGCCCAATCAAATCAACCTCAGTGCTGATTTTGCGTCGATCGACTTTAGATGCGAGATTTTAGATCTTAGATTTTTCTTGCCATCTAAAATCTAAAGCAAAACCCGCCGGTGCGGGTTGTTTGCTAACTAAAAAATGCTCTTTTTCCAAACTTGATGGCTGGGCAAACCTCAGCCTGCTGAGGTTTAGCGCTTGCCTTTGGGGAACTGTTCGATACCAGCCCAACCGTAGAAAACCAGCTCGTCGTTCTGAACTCGGCAGCGGTCTACTCGCAGTTGAGTGCCTTCTAAGGCAAATTTGTCTAAGTCTAGCAAGTTATTTACGTGGGCAATTATAGCTTGGCCCAAGTCTACTGCTTGCTCGTCACCGCCGTAAGTAACGCTGACAAATTGGATTTTGCGTCTGTCTTCTACTTGCAACTGAGCTGTAATATCTATGTTGACCGGTTCGCTGGCATCGCCTACGGTAATTTCGGACTGAAGCCGAATTGATTTGTCGGTTCCGAAGCTGACTTCAGTGTTTTGAAAGTGCAGAGATTGCTCTTGGTACTTCAGCTTCTGGAGTTTTTCAACTACAAAAGGTGTATTGAATGAGGTGGTTAAATCCGATCGACTTAAGACTACTCGCATATTTGCCTGGGTAGGCTGCCGTAATTTCACTTGACCTGCAAAAATCGCTCCAAAATCAATGGAGAGTGCTTGCAGGTAGAGTTCCATCACTTCTATGCGAAGGCCGTTGTACATCAACATACCTTTGCCAACGAAGTCGAAACCGTCGATGCTTCCCTGCAAGAGTTTGGCTACTGGTTCGACTCGGATGTTGGCCTCGGCCTTTTCAGAACGCTTGAATAAGGCTGCGATCGCAGCTCCTGCTACTTTACTAACAAGGCGATCGCCACTTTGACCTTGAAAGGATGTACCGCTAAACAAAGCTGCTACCATTTATTCGTTTGCTCATCTACAGTCGCCATTATAACCTCATATTAAGAAATGTAAAAATAGCTTGTGCTTATTCACCTCATAAGCAGATATTGTTTTTTGTCTGTCTTCAAAACAACATTGTTGAAATTTAAGGGCTCAGGGGGGTGCCTTGGAGACAGGCGCGATCGAGCAACGCTCCATCCCAAAGGGTTTGTTCGATCCTGGCGCAAAGCAAATTAGCCCCCGTCAGGTTAGCGCCCCGCAGTACGGCTCCATTCAGGATCGCTTCTTCCAAGTCAGCTCCCGACAAATCAGCGCCGGACAAATTGGCATGGCTCAAATCGGCACCAAGCAAAATTGCCCTAGCCAAAGCAGCGCCCCGCAAATCGGCACCGCGCAAATCGACACCGCTCAAATCCAAATTACCGATGGATGCCGCCGTCAAAAAAGCACCCCCAAAACTTGCGTCGCGGACTAAAGCGTTAGCGAAGGAAGCGCCCCGCAAATCGGCATTGCGAAAATCTGCGCCTCGCAAGTCAGCGCCGCTCAAGTCAGCGCCTCGGAGGTTGGCTCGCAATACGGCCCGCTGCAAGTTAGCGCCGGCGAGATTAGCTCCACTCAAGTTGGCTTGAGACAAGTTAGCACCGGCGAGATCGGCTCCCGCTAAGTCTTTGCCGGCTAAATCAGTGCCGGCCAACATCAAAATTTTGCCTTTGCGTATGGCTTCGAGGTCATTAGTCATTAGTCAGTTGTCAGTTGTTGGTTGTCAGTTGTTGGTTAACAGTCAACAGTCAACAGTCAACAGTCAACAGTCAACAGTCAACAGTCAACAGTCGAGTTATTTTATAATGCCGGAGCGGCCGAGGTCGTTCGATCGCCCTCCTCCAACCACACGTTAGGCAGTTGGCTTGGGCGAGTTGGTAACTCCATCAAACCCATTTCTGCCAGCCTGACGACGTTGCCCAGAGTTTCCACCAAAGCCGGATCGAAGCGAGTGCCGCACAGTTCGCGGCACTCTTCCAAAGCTTCGCTCAAACTCAAAGCCGCACGATCGCCACGCGGTTGAGTCAGTTCTTGAAAATAAGCGACCAACCCCAAAATCCGCGAAGTCATCGGTATCGCTTCGGCTCGCAAACCCTCTGGCCTGCCGCTGCCGTCCCAATATTCGAGTTTATGCTTGACAATTTCCGCTACCGGTGCTAGTTCCGGCATTGCTTGCAGCAGTTGGGAACCAATGAAACTGCGATCACGCCAAAACGAGAAAGTTGCTTGGTCAAAAGCATCGGGAGTGCGATCGAACACCTCATTCGGCGCAGAAACTAAGCCGACTCGAAACAGCAATCCAGCTAGCCGCAGCCTCCGCAACTGCAAAGCCGGCAAATCCAGCAGTTGACCCAAAGTTTCCGACAAAGCTGCCACCTGTAAAGACGCTGTGGGATTTGCAGTATCGCGTTCGTCCACGCGCTGCGCCATCCGCAGAAAAGCTTGAAGTTTGTTAGCGTTCAAATTGCGGCTGACGCGCAAAGCTTGACCTTCCAATTCCCACAATTCGCGGGTTTGGCGGTTAATTGCCACCATTTGCTGCTGAGAACTTTGCAGGTAAGTGACTATCCGCGATACCACGCCACTAATATCTGCCAAGGGCGGGCCTTTGGTTGCCAGGATTTCGTGGTACATTTCCAGCAAACTGTCGGCTAGCGGGGAGTTGTAATGTCGCGTCTGTTCTATAAAAATTTCTGCCGAGGCCGACACCAAAGACTGGTCAAACGACCACAAACCGTAGAACTTTCGTTCTGTATCGACTTCTGGCTTGCCCTCGGGCAAGTATTCCTCGGCTGAAAGTTCGCGGCAAAGCACCATTGCTTTGTATGTGGGGGCGACGATGATTAAATTCCATTCTTGGATTAGGGGGTCGCTCTCATCGAGATTTATTAAAGATACATTTTCTAATTGACCCGTTTTGTGGGTAGCGAAACCGCTGTCGGCTACTGCACCGATGACAACGCGCCGAGAGGCATTAGCAATATCTAGGTAGCGATCGGCTTCCTGTAAATACCATTTACCCTGCTGAAACGTTACCAAAACTAAGGGTTGGAGTTCGCTTTTGTCCCCGCCACTGGTTTGCAAAATGTGGTCTTCTAGGGCGTGACATAGGGCTACTAGGGTGTTTTTGAAGTATACCCCGTAGCTAGAAGGCAGTTTTCCGTCGGGAAGTGTAGCTTGTAGTCTAGCGAGAGTTGATTCTGAATTCATTGCAAAAAGCGGTGCCGGCTCTTACTTATTGTAGCGGGCGATCGAACTTCTAGAAAAGACTTTTGGCAAAAATCCGAGTTTTTGAGTTTTCACAGCTTCGCAACCGAGTCAATGTAGAGTGCGCCGAATAGTACCTGATTAATTTTAGTAATTTTCTGGAAACCCTCTGTCTTTAGCTGAGTTTTTTTAAGACGAGAAACCTGCCAAGAGGAAGACGCTAACTCAATTAAGTATTAACTACTATTTTTAAAACAATAATTATTAGGAATTCTGAGCGTGCTTCAAGAAAATAGGAGTTTAGGGGAACAGGCGATCGACAAAGTGGCCGAGATTGCTATTTCGAGCAAATTAGACGAATCCGAAACTTTGTCTGTGACAGTTAACACCGATCCGATCCAGCTAGCCCAGGGTTCAGTAGAGGCCGTTGCGGTTGAGGGCACAGGCTTGGTAATGCAACAAGATTTGCGCGTGGAAGATTTGCAAATTCACATAAAGGATATTGCTGTCAATCCCCTGACCGCTATGTTTGGCAAAATTGAACTGAACGGCCCTGCCTTCGGTGCGGCACGCGCAGTTTTAACAGAAAGCGATATCAACCGCGCTTTTAATTCCGAATACATCAGCAGGAAACTGAAAAACTTAAAAGTTACTGTTGACGGACAACTGCGGACAATAGACGTTAAAAGTATTGAGTGCCAATTGCTAACCGGAAAAATCGCTTTAACTGCTGAGGTATTGGTGCGGGAAACTGCCTCTACGGAAAAAATTTATTTTACGTCAAAACCTGAGATCGCAGAGGGCGGTTGGGCAATTTCTCTTCAGGATGTCGAGTATCCGGAAAACAAGGAATTTTCGCCGGAGTTAACTGAAGCTTTGGCGGACAAAGCTGGTGAAGTTTTAAACTTGCGAAATTTTGAACTTGAGGGAATGTCCCTGCGAATTCAGCAGCTAAATGTGGAAGCTGGTGTGCTGACTTTGCAAGCTGAAGCGAAAGTTGAAAAATTCCCTAATTAGGAGATTGTAGGGTGTGTCAGAAATAAAAAAGCTTGTCAAGTCAAGCAACTATTAGAACTGGCGCATCCTACCATTATGCTTTGCTTTGGAAAAATCTCCGCAGTTTATGAAATCCCTCTAAAGTTATAAAAAATTCGATACCAACCCGCACAAAAATATCACCGCCGTTAGAGGCAGGCATGGGGAGTTTACTTTTACTCTTGACAAGTAGTAGTAAAAAATTGGAAAAATTTTGTGAACACAACAGTAACTGCTTTTTTTAAAAGACTGCGTATCGGTCAATTTTTGACTGTATTTATGGCAGGTGTGCTGCTGTTTACCAGTACCGCTTGCAATGCGGGCGATGTTCGAGGTGCTCGGCCTGAGAATCCTCCCGTTCAAGCTGGAGGAATGAATAACCCTCACAAGGGTGGCGGTGATGGATACACGAATTATAAAACATCCACCGATCCTAAAGTAAATCAGTCGCCTGCTCAAGCACAAAAGAATCGGGCTGATTTGTCGATCGTGGGCGATCGTCTCCTGGCCTCGACTACCGCTGAATCTAATTCCTCAAAGCTGCTTTATCCGGGTTCTGCACCGATGGAAACTGACAAGTTGGACCTCGAACTCGGCGGAGATAAAAGTCTCTTAGAAGCGCCAGACGGACAACCTGCTAAGGCTCAACCCGTATTCGATCGCAGCGATCCCGATGCCAATATTTTAGAGAGAGTAGGCGCCGCCTTTAAGGATGCTTCTGGTTTCCTCAAAGATAGCGCTGAAGATGCCAAGGAAAGCTCGGTTACGAAACTCAATCCGCTGCAAAAATAAGTTAGCAGAACCAAAACTGATGTAGGGGCGGTCTGAAACTAGCCCCTACATAAATAATATAATTTATAGAAACTAAATAAATGCTTGTAGATAGGCTATCTGCTTTAAAAATTTACGTGTTTTATACTTTTTTGATATGACACACAGCAATATATATTACATTTTATGGGATTTATGCGGGGAATTTCCTAAAGTAAGCAGGGTAAATTTTAATCAGGTTAAATAAATTTACTAAAATATATCGATTAACATGAACTATTCTACCATAAATTAAACTGACGGGATTGTTGATTCCGTGAGCGACTCTAGGGACTAGCTGTGCTAAACAAGACGTTTGTTCGGAGTAAATTAGTTAAAAAGGTCAAGGAAAGTTTCGTTACACAACTTAAATTTTATGATTATTTTACAGAGCCAGGAAAGAGCCTAAACACTTTTACGCGTAAAGAAGTAATGTATTGTAATGACGCCTACATAAAATACTAGATAGCTCCCACACGAGTTAAAAGAGTGAATTATTCTTAGTTAACTGATATCCCCGTAAAATCTTTACCCTTTACAAAAACGTGCAGCGCATGAAATTTCACAAAAGCCTCACCCTAGGGATTTTAAATTACTCCCAAGGGCTCGTCAGCATTAGCCGTCAGCATGAAGAAACAATTATTGTGCGAAACGGTGGAGAGGTTGAACGTATCGACACGATGGATTTAGGTTTTCCCATTTGCCTCCACGATGACATTGCTGAGTTCATCAGTCAGATTTCAATTGAGCTACAGCTAGGAGGTTGTATAGTGCTATATACCGATGGTATTCCCGAAGCAAAAGACATTCACAAAAAACAATATGGCGTTGAGCCGATGTGTGAACTCATTAGCAAAAATTGGCATTTGTCGGTACCAGAAATCAAGCAAGCGGTGATTGACGCTGTGCGACGATATATCGACCATCAAAAATTGTTTAATGACATCAGTTTGTTGGTTTTGAAGCGGAGGGAATTAGGCGTAGAAACAGACTCAAAGCCTCAAGCAGCCGCATTTGTTTACAGCGATCACCAATACCTCAAAACAGTAAACTGATGACATGAAACGGGAAAATGATCGGCGGGGCGATCGCCTTAGCAGTCAAATTTACGAAGAGGTGGTGAGATATTTCAAACGCAGTCCCCCAAAAGAGGGTGAATCTCAAGAGAACTCCAAAGCTGTAGTCACAGTCATAATTTTTAGGAGACTAATTTATTAATGGTAGTTAAATAGGATTTTTTGCTAGTCATCTTTTCCATCATTATTGCCATTCTTGCCCCCTAGACCACCTTATAATTAACAGAGATAATGACTCCCAAAAAGGTAAAAATATTTGCGTGCGTTGGTTGATTTGCGGTTCATTGACAATGGGAACGGGCATCTGGGCAATGCACTTGATAGGAATGCTGGCTTATCACCTGCCAGTAGAGATCGCCTGCTATTTACCCATTAAGTAGCTAGACAAAATTAATTACATAGTTTTCTCCAAATTCTTTCAGGATTTTTTCCACAGAGGTAACAAAAGT
>NZ_JAUBQQ010000108.1:0-11539 GCF_036701335.1 Microcoleus sp. Pol12B5
ACCATTCTTTCAGAGGGGTATAAGGGCTATGTCCTTCATTCTATCAATGTTTTGACGGGGTTGTCACCCCGTCAGGCGGTAGCTCTGGGCCAAGAAAGGAGCTACAATTTCTCCTCAACAGAGGTTTCAGAGTGGCTGGAGTCGATGAATGCGAAGCATCAGAGTCAGTCAGATACTTCAGGCGAGTTGTCTGACAGTGAGTTGGATGATGTTGCTGGTGCAGGACCTGCGACGGCGATCGGCCTCGCCGTCGCAGGTGCTGTATTGGGAGGTGTAATGGCTTACAGGTCAGGAAGAGACGTCGGTGGCGTGCTTGATTGGGCGGGAAAAGGAGCTAAACTTGGAGGTACCCTCGGTTTCTTTGCTCCTACACCGTAGGTAATCTTTGTCTTAATTAGGACTTACGTCTGAGATACCTGGATAAGGGGGTTGAGAATGTTATATTTAAAGCTGTAAACCGGCTTTTCTGAAAGTAAACCACATCGATATCAAGCCAATCCTATCGCTGAAGAATTGAACGACTTGGAACTCTAAGCGCACAGACGGCATCCGTACTCTCACAACCAGTCAAGCGCCTATCAAACCGCGCTTGACTACTCATTACCAACGACAATAAACTTCATTTGCGAGGATAAAAATAATGTCTGACACTAAAAATCATGACCTGCATTTTAACTCTGAGAATCGCACAAACAAGTTGGCTGATGGTGAACTGGATGAGCGCGATCTTGAAGTTATCAGTGGAGGTTGCCCTCCGCCTCCACCACCAAGCCCACTAGACATATTCCAAGCTAAATTAAAAAAGGACATAGGGTTCAACGCATACAAAGCGTCTTACGCACTCATCAGTCGTCTGTAGGAATTCTAGCATCCCTTATCTACAGAAAACATGAATGCAATACAGCCCGTATACCTCATGCAGCAAGCCCCCGGTATGGGTAACGCTACAATATTCAGCGTTGGCTTAGTTATCGCGTGCTTGCTATTGCTAATTTTGTTGTGGTTGCCCGATTTGCTAACCAAAGAATAAGCAGTTCGGCAGCGGATTATGTAACGGATGTAACGGATGTAAATGATATCAAATCCGGTAGCATCGGAATTATTAGTAGCCAAAATTAGGAGACGGCACTGCCGTCTCCTCTATATCATTCGGGTTACACCGGAATTGATATGAGATGTTACACCATTTTTAATAAGGCTTTTATGAACGGGCAAGATGCCCGTTCCACAAGAAATTTACTCTTTGTGGAACGGGCATCTTGCCCGTTCTTGAGAATGGTTTTACATTGAATCTCTACTCTAACTGTCGCTCAACTAATCTCGCAAATAATCCTCCCTGTTCGATCAATTCCTCAAACGAACCAAATTCTACCAAACGGCCGGCTTCAATTACATAAATACGATCGGCATTGCGAATCGTACTCAGGCGGTGGGCGATGACAACTCGCGTCACATTCAACTTATCCAAACTCTCAGTAACGATCGCCTGCGTGCGGTTGTCCAAAGCACTCGTAGCTTCATCCATCAGGATAACCTTTGGTTTGACAACCATCGCGCGGGCAATTAACAATCTTTGTCGCTGTCCTCCCGAAAGATTCGTGCCGCCTTCGCTGACAACCGTGTGCATTCCCATCGGCATTTGTTCGATATCGGCGGCTAAACCGGCCATTCTGGCGGCTTCCCAAGCTTCCTCCTGCGTTACCATCGCCCCGCAGGTAATATTGTCAAACATCGAACCAGCATTAATTCTGCCGTTTTGCAGCACTACTCCTAACTGCCGCCGCACAGCTTGAACGTCGAGGCCTGCTAAATCTTGATTGTCGTAATAAACAGTGCCACTTTGTGCTATTTCAAATCCCAATAACAGCCGAAATAATGTTGATTTACCGCTACCAGACGGCCCGACGATCGCGATAAATTCCCCCGGTTGAATATTGATACTGACATCATCTAAAATTGGGGGCCCGTCCTCCCGGTAGCGGAAAGTTGCCCTATCGATCGTAATTTGGCCTTTCAAGCGGCCGGGATCGGCTTTTGTCGAGTCAGATTCCGGGATGCCCTGGACGATCGGTTTGGCTCGCTCCCACAGCGGTACAATTCCTAAAATATCAGTTAGGGTATTGCTCAAATCAGTGACGCCAGAAAGAAAAGTGCCGAAGGCGGAATTAAAAGCCAGAAAGGTTCCCATATTCAGTCCGCCTCCTCCTGTTTGAGAAGTTTGCATGAACACAATTGCAAACCAAAACATCAGGATAGAACTTACTAATGGCAGCGCTTCGTTAAAAACAGAAACGCTGTCATCAATTCGTTTAATTCCTGTTCTTAGCTTGATTTGCTGGCTATACTTTTTCGCCCAAGCTGCAAAGGCTCGCCCTTCGGCGGCCGCTACCCGCAGCTTTGATACTCCGTTAATCAGTTCTACTGTCAGCCCGTTAATGTCGCCTTCTCCTGTTTCCATCTTCCGCTCTTTTGGGATTAAGAGCAAGCTCGATGTGACTGTTACTATAACCGCAATAAGAGTTAAACCAATTCCGACTAAAGCCAGCGGCAGGCTGTAAATAAACATCAGCCCCAAATTCAGCAGGGAAAATATGGCGCTCAAAAGTGTCCGCTGCGTCGCGCCGCTGAGTTGGGCGCGAATTTGATTAACTGCTAATAAACGAGTCAGCAAGTCGCCAGAAGAATAGCTGCGAAAAAAAGCCGGTTTTAATCTCAGCAATCGATCCCAAACTGCCGGCTGGAGAGTGCCGCTGGCAGCATTTTCGATCCGCAGCGTCATAATTGTTTGGGCCATGCTAAATACAGCCCGTCCGATCGCGGCAACTAACAACACCAGCCCTAGCTGCCACAGTAAAACGAGATCGCTGTCGGGAATAGCATCATTGACCAAAATCGAGGTGGCTTGCGGCATCACCATCCCCAGCAGCGTTCCCAATATCCCCAGCCCGAAAGCAACGATGATGTCTTTTTCGTAGCCTTTCGTCCCGAACCTAAACAGTTCCGCAGCGTTGCGAAGTAATAGCGGCAGGGGTCGGTAAAACATTAGAGTTTCTGGCGACAACTCTTGGGCTACTGCTTTAGTTACCTGTTGGCGGCTGTGATCGATGGGATCGAACAAAGTATAGCGAGATCCCTTACCAGGCAACAAAGCTACTGGTCGATCGTCGGACTTTGTATAAGCCAATAGCGGGCCGCAGTTCTGCCGCCACCAATCTCCAACCAGCAGCACGCGGCGGGTACGAAATTGGGACGATCGGGCGATCGCCTCCATCGGATCTCTAACTCGGCTGAAATCTTCGGAACCCGCCGGGGGATTGACGGTTATACTTTGTGCCTTACCTACAGCCCCAGCAGCGATTAACAGCGGCGTTCCTTCCTCAGACAAGGCAGTTTTCCGGGGATGCAAAACCTCGGTTAAATCTCCCAAAGCTGTCTGAGTTACTTGGCGGTTTAGCTGTTCGCGTTCCTGAAAGCGCCGAAATTCTTCTGCTTTTTGCTGGGAAACCAGCAAGTTCAAGCAGCAGCAAAAATACTCGTGCAGCAAAGCTAAACTCGCGGGCAGCCAGTCGGCATTTTCCACCTCTGCTGTTGAGAAAATTTGCACCTCAACTTCCCCGGATGCCACCAGTAGCATATTCCCAGCCAAAGGAAATGTTGGGGAAGCGGAATTTAACTGCAATTCCCCGACACTCGCATCGCCCGACGAGACGCGCACCCAGACAACTGTTTCCGGCGGCGATCGCAGCATTTGACCCGGAAGCAGCGATATTTGCTGCGAGGCTGCTACAACAGCAGTTTCTGGGGCAACTTTTTCCTCCGGCGCGTGAAGCGGATCTATCCCGTAGGGAATCACTCGTTCTCCCAAATGCTGTATCCACCCTTCCACAAGCGATCTCGTTTTGCTCTCACCAGCAGCCACTAAAGCGCCACAATCTGCGATCGCGATCGGTTCCAGTTCCGTTTCGGCGATCGCGATCGCCAGAATCCCCCACCCCTCCCCCAGGGCGGCGCCGAACAAAGCCTCGCCTGTACCTACGCCGAACAGATAATGGCGGTTTCCTACAGGCTTCTCACTTTGTATCTTTGCTGCAAAGACTGCGATCGCGCCCGATCGAACAATCCATACCTGATGCGGGTGATTCAGCAGCAGCGGTTCATTTCCTTTAATTCGGTGCAGTTTCTTAACAGGATTTAGATCGAGCATAGCTAGTAATTTGCGATTAGTAATATCAAGTCGGGCAGGGGTTTAAAGCCCTGCCTCAAAGAAAACAGTCCGATCGAATCGATCGGCCTAATCCACACATTCGCCGGGATTAAAATTCCCGTCTCATAGCTAAAATCGGTTAAAACCGACTCAATAGCTAAGACTCTATAGCCAACACTCAATAGCCCAATCAAACCATCGCTCATTTCAGTCCTCTTCAGAGGATTTTAGCTATTAGGCAGGGAATGAATTCCCTGGCTGAATGTCGGGTTGGCTACTGTATTTCTGCTATTTATTGTTCGTTCCCAACCAAACGAGCATAAGCTCCTCCCAGCTTTTGCAACTCCTCATGAGTGCCTCTCTGAACTACTTTCCCCCCTGCAATCATAATAATTTCATCGCAATCTCGAATTGTACTCAAGCGGTGAGCAACCACAATACAAGAAGTACCGCGACGCCTCAAATTGCGATCGATAATTAACTCTGTTTCAGCATCCAGAGCACTCGTTGCTTCATCCAGCACCAACACCGCCGGATTCCTTACTAATGCCCTGGCAATTTCCAAGCGCTGCCGCTGTCCGCCGCTCATATTTGTCCCCCCTTCATTGAGTTGAGCATCGTATCCTCCCGGCATATTCAAAATAAGTTCGTGAATTGCCGCATCAATGCACGCTTGCACTAAATCTGCTTCCGGTACTGTCGGGTCCCAAAGCGTGAGATTTTCCCGAACAGTGCCAGCAAATAGAAATATCTCTTGTTCGACCATTGCCAGCGAATTTGCTAGGATAGAACGCGGAATCAAATTGCGGGGAACCCCGTCAAATAAAATTTCGCCATTCATTGGTTCGTAAAGCCCGGTCACAAGTTTGGCAATAGTAGATTTGCCCGAACCGCTGCCCCCCACTAACGCTACCCGCTGACCAGGTTTTACGGTTAAGTTCAAGTTTTCAATTAGCGGCGCTTCCAAGCGGCTGTAGCCAAAACTGACACTCCGCAATTCAATACTTCCTTGCAGGTGAAAAGCATCTGGTGCGAGCGCGCCGCGGTCGTTTCCACTATTAAAAGAATCGCGGTCGGCTTCTGGATCGATCGGGTTTTGTAAAACGTCATCAAGTCGGCTTAAATCGGCTTCTAATTCTTGCAATGTGCCGCCAAAATTGACCAGGTTGTTAACAGGTCCGAGGAATTGCTGAGTGAGACTTTGATAGGCAATTAACATCCCGATACTCAAACCGCCGTTCATCACCCGCAAGCCCCCAACAACTAAGATAGCAGTTGCAGCTAATGCCGTTAAAAATGCTGGTAATATTGACAATATTTGAGTGGGCAAAGCCAATTCTTGCTGGGCGTTGCTCATTTTGGCATAGTACCCGGCAAACTTAGAAAATAAATCGAATTCTAAACCGCTAGCTTTGACAGTTTCTATAGATTGAATGCCTGCAATTGCAGCACCGCCAACCTTACCTGTTTCCTGAGCTAATCTGGTGTTAGCATCGACGCGACTGCGGGATAGAGATTGCAGTGCTAAAAAGTTTAAGGCTGCAAAAACAGCGGCAACACTGGTCAATACCCCGTCGTACATAACCATAATTATCGCATAGAAAACCATCATCACCGCGTCAATCACAGTTGCAGCAAGTTTCCCCGATAAAATTTCAGCAACCTTGTCATTAACTTGGCAGCGGCTGCTAATTTCACCTGCAAACCGCTGGGCGTAAAATCCCACAGGCAAGCGCAAAGTATGCCAGAGAAACTGTCCCGACATCGAAATCGAAAGCTTGTTTGCCAGCCGCCGCAAATAGAAAAATCGCATCCGCGCTAGCAGCCCTTGGACGGCCGCCGCAAACAGCATTCCCAGTATTAAAGGCCGCAGCCACTCGTGACGGTTTTCGACGAGAATTTCATCTACAAAAATTTGGGTAAATGCCGCGCCAGCCAAACGGGGAACAGTCAGTAATAAACCAGCAATTAAACAAAATGCGATCGCCCAGCGGGAACTTTGCAATCTTGAATCTAAAGCACTGGCAATACTCGGTTTTTTGCCGCCCTTTTTAAACTCCGGCCCAGGCTCAAAAGTCAAAACAACGCCAGTATAAGCAGACTTAAATTCTTCTAGGGAAACAGTCCTCGGCCCCGATGCTGGGTCGTTGAGATAAACGCGCTTTTTCTTAATCCCCTCGACGACCAAAAAATGATTGAAATTCCAAAAAATAATAAAAGGCGGCGGTACAGTTTTCAACTCTTCGACAGTTTTTTTAAACCCTTTAGCATCTAAGCCGTAAATTCTGGCTGCTTTAAGGATATTAGAAGCTTTGCTGCCATCGCGAGAAACACCGCACTCGCTCCGCAATTGAGCTAAAGGTACCGGGTGTTCACAGTAACTCAAAATAATTCCTAAAGCAGCAGCACCGCATTCTACTGCTTCCATTTGTAACAGGGTGGGAGTACGAACCCGCCTTAATTTGCGCGGCGTAAAAAATTTGTCAATCCAGGGAATTTTCATTGCTTATTAACGGGTAATTAGTAAATGAACAAGACTGAGGCACCGGGGCATAGAAACCGGGTTTTTTTACGAAAATACTTCGTGAGGGCGAGCAGATTAGGTAAAAAAGCCGGTTTCGGACTACCCATGCGTCAGTCCTGTTGTTAGTAAACCCCAGTCAAAGACCGAAAAATAGGAATCACGTAAGAAATCGGCGCTAACTGCCCGATTTGAACCCGAACTAGCGCAGTAGTACCGGGGGAAATCTTGAGAGCAGGCCCGTTCGAGGAAGACCATTTGTAACCGCTGATAGTGTTCGGATCTGGCTGCAATTCCACAAAAACTTGCACGGGAGCACCGCCACCAGCTATGTTTTTCGAGATGCTGTCAGCCAAATTTTCATTGCCGATAATTGCCGACATATCTTGATTAGTAACCGGAAAAGGAGAAACTTGGGTTACTTTGCCGACAATGCCACCGTAGCGCTCTCGCTTGACGACGCTAGGGGTAACTTGTACAGTCATTCCCGGTTTAATTTGCTTGCCGTCTCTGTCAGCAAAATAAACAAGACTGACCATTTTTTCGCGAGCATTTTGAGATTCAACTGTCCCGATCCTTGTACCGATGTTCAGCATTTGACCTGCAACGGCGCTAACTTCTAAAACGCGGCCGTCGTATTGGCTGGTAATTTTGCTGTCGGCCGTCAACTGATTCTGCAAGTGGGCAATCTTGCGTTTAACTTCCTGAATTTGATTTGTTTGGGCGATCGACTTCTCTAAATCTTGTTGAGCTAGTTTGACCACTTGGGTTTCCATGTCTTTAATCTTAGTTTTGATTTCGTCAATTTTATTCAGGTTTTGCAGGTACTCCCGTTCGGTGTTACTTTTCTGAACTTTAAGTTCTTGGAGATTGTTTTTAATTTCGTTAAGGCGGTTGAGATTTTTCAGGTACTCCCGTTCGGTATTGGTAGCTTCTACCTTGAGTTGCTGCCGGCTGTTTTTGAGGTCGTCAATTTTATTGAGATTTTGCAAGAATTCGCGATCGCTATTGGTTTTCTGAACGTCGAGTTCCTTTAACTGCGTTTCAATATCCGCCAGTTGCATCTGAGAGTCCGCGAATTCCTGTCTCGCTTGCAGCATTACATCCTCGCTGATCGCCCTCTCTTGTTCGTAAAGAACGCGCCGAGTTTCAAACCGCTGCTGTAATGTTTCCACCAAAGAAGTGATGTGCTGCTTTCGCTGCAAAAGACTGTCGCGTTTTTTGCCGATCGCGGCCAGAGTTTGCTGCCGCAATATCGGTGCAACTTGTTCCCGGCGCAAACTTTCTTCCAAACTTTGGCGTTTTTCTGCTAATGCTGTCAGAGTTTGCTGCCGCAGTACCGGCGCAATTTGTTCGCGGCGTAAACTTTCTTCCAAACTTTGGCGTTTTTGCTCTAATGCCGCCATACTTTGCTGGTGCAATATGGGTGCAACTGACTCCCTATTTAAGCTTTCTTTAAGGTCTTTTTGCTGCTGTTCTAGGGTTTTTAATTCCAGGGCAATCTGCTGTTTTTGCAGTTTATTAGTATCTTGTTTTTGCCCTTGCAGTTCAGCTAATTTCGCTTTTTCTTGCTCTAGCTGCTGCTTGAGGTCTAGTTTATCAATTCTACCGATTTCCTGACCTCGTTTAACAACATCTCCCGGCTTGATATTCAGCTTTACCAATTGACCGGAACTAGCAGCTTGAAATTGCACGACGCGGCGGGGCAGAAGCAACACGCCTTGACCGGAAACAGTCAGCGGAATTCGCCCGATCGCACTCCAAACCCCCGCAGCGGCAACTAAACAGCCAATTGCAGTTAGTGGCAGCCACGATCGAGGACTAACCACCTGCATCATTTCGTCGAGGCGTTCCGGTGAAGATAAGCGATCGATCGCTTCAGTAGTGAAAAGTTTGTTTTGTTTTACCTGCATCAGCTATTCCTTTCGAGAGTGCGATCGCGGCTTTAAGCAGGGGTGTATTTGAAGGGGAAATTCCTTGCCAGTCAATTGAGGCCCAAACAATTTCCCAACAAACGTTCAAAGCTTCCGTGCAATTACTTGAATGTTCTCACTCCTGTTTGCAGCTTGCCTGTAAAATCACTTTACGACAATTAACCCTCGTAAGACCTAACTAAAAGTAGAGTTTTCAGCTAACAAAAAGACCAGCTTACGGCCAGTCTTCAGACGGGGGAATGACCCGAACTTTTGGCTAGGTATCGCCCGCAGCCAGTGCCTACACATTGGTCACAGTTAAGCTAAAAACACTTTTGTCAATGAGTAGAATTACTCTAAGGTATCGAAGTAGCAACTTAAAATATGGTGCGATTTGTTCAAGGAGGGGGGTAAAACATTTACGATTCTTGGAAGGATTGCTATATAGTTTGATTTTTGATAAGATTACTGAACCAACCCTAGTGCAACATAATGTTCTAGTTTTGCTTGGTGTTTCTCTAATTTATACGCAGTAAACCACGGGCAAAAATCTTTATTTCAAAAGCTTACTCTACACTGAATATGCCTTTTGTCAATTGGGGAAGTTCAATGTAATTGGTGATTAGTAATTGTAGGTGGGGTAGAAGGAAGGGAAATTCTACCATTACTATTAACAGTCAACAGTCAACAGTCAACAGTCAACAATAATTAATTGTTAACTGTTGACTGTTAAACTGAATCCCTGTGCCGAACTCGCTAGAAACTGCCGGAATGGCTGTTCATTCTTTGGATTTAGAACTTTTGGAAAGCTTACCTTCAAAAGGTTGAACTCCACTATTTGGATAGTTGTCATCGCTGGGGCTAAAAATCCGCACCGCTGCTTCCGAAACGTAACGCATTGCGTTTGTCAAAGATTTAGAAAGATTCATAGAATCTGCCTCTCTTGTCTGAGTTCTGATACTTTTAATATTACTCGGATTTTTGGGCTGTGGATGAGTTTAGCAATATTTATTTGAATTACTTATTGGTCTGCAACATAGAAGCAAGCTGAAGGTTTGAGAAATTACGCATTTTTGGACGATCGACCTTTTGCTGGTAGATTTTTCCTTGCTCAGCTCAAGCACTCGCGATCGCCCTCCCGACGCTCAGAAACCGGGTTGTCTAACTCTCTTCAAAGGCTGCAAGGAAATATTTTCGCAAAAAACCCGGAACGCTTGAGTGTTTGTGCTTAATTCCTGAGTTTGTTAAATTCAGTATTTATATTGCTTTTACCATAATATTAATCGAAAAATCAACCTAAATCTGCTATTAAAGGGCATAATAAGCGAATTTGTCCGACAAATATCTGCAATCTTTATCAAAAATTTACAAAAAGATATGGTGTTTGTCACTATAATTAAAAAAAAGAAGTTTGTTCGGGGTTTTTCTTATGGAAACTGCGACAGAAAGCCTGCAGCTCACAGGTTTTGAAGAAATCTTAGAAGACCAGGAACTAACGGTTTCTTCAGCAGATTACAGCCTTTTGACCGATCTCTACCAGCTAACGATGTCCGCTTGTTACGTCGGGGAAGGGATCGACGGGCGGGCCGCGAGTTTTGAATTATTCGCGCGCAGGCTGCCAGAAGGTTTTGGCTACGCGATCGCGATGGGTTTGGCTCAAGTTATCGATTATTTGGAAAAATTTCGGTTTTCGCCGGCGCAAATTGAGGCTTTGCAGTCCACTGGGATTTTTGCCGACGCCCCGGAGCGATTTTGGACTTTACTCGCCACAGCCCGTTTTACTGGAGATGTTTGGGCGGTGCCGGAGGGGACGGCGGTGTTTGCCAATGAGCCTCTGCTGCGAATTGAGGCTCCTCTGTGGCAGGCTCAGTTAGTGGAAACTTATTTATTGAATGCGATAAATTATCAAACTTTGATTGCGACGCGGGCAGCGCGGCTGCGGGATGTGGCGGGCCCGGAGGCTAAGTTGCTTGAATTCGGGACGCGCAGGGCTTTTGGGCCTCAAGCTGCTGTTTGGGCGGCTAGGGCTGCCCTGGCTGCGGGATTCGACGGAACTTCTAATATTTTGGCTGCTTTGAAGTTGGGCCGCAAGCCTGTCGGTACGATCGCCCATGCTTTGGTAATGGCTGTGGCTGCCCTTGAAGGCAGCGAGAATCAGGCGTTTGCAGCTTTTCACCGCTATTTTCCGGGGGCGCCGCTACTGATCGATACTTATGATACTGTGGCGGCGGCGCGGATGTTAGCCGATCGAGTCAACAGCGGTGAAATGCAGTTGGAAGGCGTGCGGCTGGATTCGGGCGATTTGGCGCTGCTGTCTCGGGAAGTTCGATCGATCCTTCCGGGCGTTCCAATTTTTGCTAGCGGCGATTTGGACGATCGAGAAATTGCGAAATTAAAAAGTAGCGGTGCTTGCATTGACGGTTACGGTTTGGGAACGAAGTTGGTCAGCGGTTCTCCTGTCAACGGTGTTTATAAGTTGGTGGAAATTGACGGAATTCCGGTGATGAAAGAGGCAAGCGGCAAGGTAACATATCCAGGAAGAAAGCAAATTTTTAGACATATTGAAAATGGGCAAATTCTCGGAGATTATTTGGGATTGTCGGGAGAAAATATTAATAATTGCGATTCTCATATACCATTAATGAAATTGGTTGTCAAGGACGGCAAACGAGTGCAGAAGCCGGAAAGTTTGGACGATATCGCGAAACGAACTGCTGCTTCTGTCGCCAGTCTTCGCCCCGAAACTCGCCAACTTGACAACCCGATTTCGCCGCAGGTGGAAATTTCTCCAGATTTGCAGAGTCTCACCCAAAAAACGAAAAAGAGTCATTAGTCATTAGTCATTAGTCATTAGTCATTAGTCATTAGTCATTAGTCATTAGTCATTAGTCATTAGTCATT
>NZ_JAUBQQ010000006.1:0-188458 GCF_036701335.1 Microcoleus sp. Pol12B5
TTCTAATTAACTCATAATTTTGCCTGGAATATCATTCTACTATGTATTTGTGTAATTAATTCTGTCTAACTACTTAAAACCCCCTTGCTTCTCCTTCGCCGCGCCGATCGGCAGCCCCTTCCAACCAACCGTTTGCAGTCAGGACGATCGCATTGGCATTGCCCCACCCGTCACCTTCAACAATCTGGTGTCCCCGCCGCCGCAACTCCGAAAGCGTCGCAGCCTCAAAACCTCCCCGTTCCACCCTCAGTCGATCGGGCTGCCACTGGTGGTGTATCCGAGGTGCAGACACAGCATCGCCGACATTCATGTCGTGAACCAATACGTTCAGTAAAATTTGCAACACCGTGGTAATAATCGTGCTGCCTCCGGGAGCCCCCGCAGCGAGGCGAAATTTGCCATTTTCTGTCACGATGACCGGCGTCATGCTCGATAAAGGAGTTTTGCCCGGGGCGATAGAATTTGCCTCCCCGCCCACCAAACCAAACAAATTCGGCACTCCCGGCGCCGCTGCAAAATCATCCATCTCGTTGTTGAGCAAAATTCCCGTACCCGCGGCCACGACTCCAGCCCCAAAACCGCCATTCACCGTAAATGTTAAGCTTACTACATTGCGCTCTTTGTCAACTACCGTAAGGTGCGTAGTTTCCGGAGACTCCCACAGGAGACGGTTCAAAGTTTCAGCATCAACAGCCTTTACCTCGCTGGAGGGTCGGGCTTTTGACATTTGGATTTGCGATCGTCTCAATTTGGCATAATTCCTGCTACTCAGAGCTTTGACTGGTACACTCCCAAAATCCGGGTCGCCTAAATACTCAGCCCGATCGGCATAAGCAATCCTCATGCTCTCCGCCAGCAAGTGCAAAGTATCTGGACTTTGCCTTCCCAAACTCTTGAGATCCGTATCTCCCAGAATATTTAAGATTTGCAACAAATGAACGCCGCCGGAAGAAGAAGGCGACATCGCGCAAATTTCATAAGTGCGAAAGTTGCCACAAACCGGATTCCGCCAGATCGGCGTATAGTTTTTCAAATCTTCCAGAGTGATAATACCGCCGTTTTTAGCCATGTCGGCGGCGATCGCCCGCGCAATGTCCCCGGTATAAAAACTCTGCGGATTTTGTGCAATCTGCCGCAAAGTCCGCGCCAAATCCCGCTGCACCAAAAGCTCACCGGGCTGGTATAAAATGCCACCACGAGTAAAGACCTCCCGCGCTGCCCGGTTTTTTTTGAGTACATCCTGTCGTCGCCCGGTAGCCGTCGTAAACCGCGAACTTACCGGAAAGCCTTTTTCAGCCAGGGCGATCGCCGGCGCCACCACCTGGGCCCAAGGCAACTTACCATACTCGCGGTGCACCGTATAAAGTCCAGCAACAGTACCCGGAATACCCACCGCCAAATGCCCGTCCAGACTTGCCCTTTGGCGCACCTTGCCTTGCTTGTCGAGGTACATATCCCGCGCCGCCCGTTTCGGAGCTCGTTCCCGGAAATCCAGCGCTTGCACAGTCCCCGTTTCCGCCCGCCGCAGCAGTAAAAAACCCCCGCCACCGATACCCGCCGAAAAAGGCTCCACCACCGAAATCGCCAAAGCCGCAGCAGCAGCCGCATCCACTGCATTGCCGCCCTGTTGCAGCAGAGCCAGCCCCGTAGCGCTCGCCAGGGGGTGAGCCGAAACTGCCATCCCCTGTTGGCTGCGCTGCTGCTGCAAGGTTGGCTGTAGCTGTTGCTGGCAGCTACCCAACACCAAGACTGTTAGGCAAGAAGTATAAATTCGCATTTTGCTCAAGAAATTTGGCAACATTTTTTACGCGTGAGGCGAGGATTTTTTATAGTATACTTTTAGGAGCATCTTCCCTAAAACCTAGCGGTACTAAGTTCAATCTCAGATAAATTACCTGTTATGGCAGACGGAAAAACGATTTGACCTTGGGAGGCGATCGGGGTACAAGAGGAAGAGATAAATCAGGGACAGACGGTGGCAATTTAATAATTAAACAAGTTTGAAAAAGCAGCTTTTGTGATAAAATACGGATTTCAAAAAAGCTGATAAACTCAGAAAAAGGGTGTTGCTGATTTACGGTAGGAAAAACTAAAGATGCCAATCATATAAACCCTGGTTCACAAAGCTTCTGAATTTTCCAATTATTTTTGTTTCCTAGGCTGATTAAGCAACAGCAAAACAATCAGTATTTTAGGTGATGGCTAGCGTAAGGCAACACATAGAGTAATTCAAAATGAGTCGTATTTTTTTACCCCACCCCAACTTTACCAAGGGAGGGAGTAATAAATTCACCAATGATTTACGATTGCTGCAACAGACTTATTTATAGTTTTTTTTGGAAATTTTTTTGACTTTTGGTTAATCAGTAAACCATGTTTTACTGACTCTTGATATAGAAATTTATCAAATAATTGTACTTAGGTTTGGAGGAAAGTTGCAAATTCCTCATTCCCAGTTTGGGCGCAATAAAAAATTATGATTAGCGATTAACCGAAATCGAACTGAGTCATAAATGCAATTTTTTAGTAGCTATCTAGTTATCAAACCAATAATTTTTGGTGAGGTCGGGTTTTTCTTGGTAAGTCCTATTAAAGCAAAAAGATGCGATCGAATTTAGGACAGCTCCAGTCCCTGGACAAAACCCTCAATCCATCGCAGCCGTCGCCTTTGTGTCCGAAAAATTGCTCGCCAAATAATAGTCTGCACTCCGCCTGCTAAGGGCTGTCCCCTCCTTATGGTAGATAACACTCACGTTGGTAAACCTGTTATATTGGCAGTATGTAGGCAAGTTTTCTGACTACAGGTACTTGCACGTAAATGAGTCAGAGTGTAGGCTTCGATACTATACTTCGGTGAACAACTACCAAACCACACCTTAATGCAAGTTATGAATAGCCAAAAAATAAGTGTAATCATTCCTGCATTCAATGCTGCCGACACTCTGGCCGAGACAGTTGCTTCCGTACTCAATGGCACCCACAAGAATCTAGAAATTTTAATTGTTGATGACTGCTCTACTGATGCTACTGACAAAGTTGCTGCTAAGCTGGTCGAGCAAGATTCGAGAATTCAATATTTCAGGAATCCCCAAAATTACGGGGTTTCTAAGTCTAGAAATTTAATGATAGATCGCGCCACAGGCGAATATGTAGCATTTATCGACAGCGACGATACCTGGGAACCCAATAAGTTAGAAGTTTGTTTGAAGATGCTCGCAGACAATCCCGAAGTCAAAGCGGTGGCTCACGCTTTGCGATATTTAGACAAGCACGGTAAAAAGTTGAGTTATATTCCCACCTATCCTACAACTAAAGCAGAAATGCAGGCGATTAAGGAGACAGGCGAAAGTCCTTGGGTTTTCCCATCTTCAGTTGTAGTGGATCGCTCTATTCTACTCCAAGAAGGCGGCTTTGCAGAAGATTGGCAGGTAGGAGAAGATACAGAGTTATTTACTAAACTTGCTCAAAAGTATGGCTTGCTAGCGGCGACAGAACCTTTGGGAAATTATCGAATTAGAGGGAACTCTCTCACAGATAAACACTGGCTGAAGAAGCGCATAGCTTCTGATTGTGTCAAGGAAAACCAACTGCGGCGCTTGCGGGGAGAAAAAGAGTTATCACTCCAGGAGTACGAAAAGTTATGTTTTAAGAATTTGCCGCTTTTGCAAAGGCTTAACAAATTTCGAGAAGTTTTGGCACTGCACTACATGAGAAAGGTGGGACAAAGTTGGTTAAATCGGGAGGTTTTGCCGACTATTGTTTACGGCGTGGCTACCACAGTGCTCAATCCTCAAGCTACTGTGCACAAGTGGAAATGGATGAAAACTCACGAAAAGTTGAGTCATCAAACGGCAGAAGGTATTGGTCATTCGGCAGAATTAAACCCCCAGCGATCGTCTGAAATCGGGGGTTGATCCTAAAGGATGTTATAGTTGTATAGCCTTTCTCAGTAACATGAGGTGCACGCTTAATAAGGGGGCATAGAGCATAGAGCATCGAGCATAGGGTATACCTCACCAAGATTGAGAACTGCTATATGCGGGTTTAGTCAAGAAATTAGGTGCTGCCAATAAAGCCAAATCAAAGCCGATCGCCCAGGGGCTGATTAATACGCGATGTTGGGGTCTTGATCCGTATTTGACTGCGAATATTCTGTCGGGTCAATTACCCGCAATACCAGCTACAGCGGCTTGCAGCCGTGCAGTGGCAGACAATATAAAAAATTTTGCGAGATCGGATGTCAGTCTTGATTTATTCTGCCACTAGCTTCAAGCCTATACAAGGCACTAATACCAGCGATCACCAGCCGTGCTATTTGCCCTCACACCAGTTAGAATAAATAATGTATAAGTAAAAAGGAAAGTTTTTGGAATAAAAAAATGGGTAGAAAACCCCTTTTTGATGCAAAAAATAAAAGCAAAAATTTATAAAACATTCTGCCTTTTATCTTCAGAGGACGATCGCCTTTTTATTTGGAATTAGATTGAATTTATGGACTGGCAAGAAATTTCTGGCAACTGGGTATTAATTCCGTCAAGACCGATCGCGATCGTACATTTTCTCGGCGGTGCATTTGTGGCGACAGCACCGCAACTCACCTATCGCTGGCTGTTAGAAGCTTTGGGGAATCAAGGATATGTTGTAGTAGCAACGCCGTTTGTCAATACTTTGGATCATATTGCGATCGCCCGCGATGCCCTCAACAAATTTGAAAATGCCCTCGATCGCCTGCGCGCCACTAAATTGCTCAAATCTTCCTATCTCCCCATTTACGGTATGGGACACAGCATGGGATGCAAACTCCACCTCCTGATCGGTTCGGTGTTTGACATAGAAAGGGCAGGCAATATTCTGATTTCTTTCAACAATTATGCGGCATCCGAAGCAATCCCGATCGTCGAGCAAATTTCCCCTGTCTTTAACGTCGAGTTTACCCCTTCCCCGCAAGAGACTAATCGCCTCGTCCAAGATAGCTATCAAATTCGGCGCAATCTTTTAGTCAAATTTAACGGCGACAACATCGACCAAACCCTGCTTTTGACCAAACTGCTAAAAGCACGATTTCCCGACATGATTACCGTTCAGACTCTAGCAGGCAACCACCAAACGCCCTTGGGGCAAGATGTTAGCTGGCCTGTGGGTCAAATTTTTACACCTTTCGACGCGATCGGGCAGTGGGTCAAACAAGAAGTGTATCGAGAATTAAATGAATTAAAACGGACAATTCTGCTGTGGCTTAATCCTCTGTCGCGCGTTTAAAATCCGATCAACCCATTAATCAGAAATTTCCTCTACCACTTCCAAAATATCATCTTCATTGTTCGGCCTTGAGACAGGAGTATAATTTTTGACCATCGACAAACAGTTTCGTCCATCAGCCATTCTCTCGTAACTAATACTGTCTGCGATGTCTTTGATTAATTTTAGGCCCCGCCCGCCCGGAGAGTGAATATCGACTTTTTCCGCAATATCTTTGATTTTTTTCTCTAAATCAAACGGATCGCCCGAGTCCCAAATTTTAATCTCTAAAGATTCAGCGAACACCACCACCTGAATGTCAACAGGCAAATCCGCTGGTTTGCCCTTGTGGGCGTGACGCACCGCATTCGTAAAGCCCTCAGCCAAAGCCAACTGACACCTTATCCACACACTTGTAGGAATTCGCGAGTCGTACAATTGTGCAAACCACGACAAAACCCAGCTTAATCCATTCAGACCTGTATTGACTTGAATATCCGCTTTTTTTAGCATCGGCAACTTTTCGGAACCCTTACCCTTTAATTCAATCACGCTCACCACAGAAGTTCTTCATCGGCCGGTGGGCAAAATACAACGAGACAACATACAACCCGATAAAATACAACGAGACAAAGTATAACGGCGGCAATTGAATGGTAGTTTGAGGATACTAGCTTTGGTGGGCCGTGGATAAATGTCTAATCCACTAATCGGTTGGTCACTATACCATAAATAGCATTTTTATGTCAACCAGCGCCTGTGGCAAATAAAAGTCTATAAAAATTTATATTCTGAGTATAAACTGAGTGAAGTTCGATCGCGCCAAATTTCTATCAAATTTTAACGTAAATTGGACTCAACGACCCGCCCTCAAAAGCAATTACCTCGAAAGCGATGTCAATCAACTATACTCAATCTCAGACAAGGGCGCTGACAGGATATATTTTAAATGACCCCCAGACCTTGAAAAACTTGTAGTACCTAAGTGCCCATGTTTCAAATTCTGGTTATTGACGATGATACGGCTGTTCAAGAACTGCTGAGAAGAACCCTGAAAAAACAGGGTTACGAAGTAACAGTAGCAAGCAATGGCGAAGACGGTGTAGCCCAGGCGCAAAAATTGCGTCCGGCCTTGATAATTTGCGATTGGATCATGCCGCGCTTGACCGGCATCGATGTCTGCCGTCGAGTTAAGGCAGATCCGGATCTGTCAACTACACAATTCTTTTTGTTGACTTCTTTGGGTTCGATCGCCGATCGAGTCAAAGGCCTCGACGCCGGCGCCGACGATTTTATCTCAAAGCCGATCGAACTCAACGAGTTACAGGCGAGAGTACGCGCGGGATTGAGGCTGCACCAACTCAGCCGAGATTTAAAAATTGCCAAGCAAAGTCTGGAAGCAGAGTTAGCAGAGGCGGCCGAGTACGTGCAATCACTGCTGCCAGATCCGATGACGGAACCTTTTAGCATCGAGGCAAAATTCATTCCCTCGCGGCAGTTGGGGGGAGATTGCTTCGACTACAACTGGCTAGATGCCGATTATTTGGCGATTTACTTACTCGACGTAGCCGGTCACGGTTTGCGGGCGGCGCTGCCTTCTGTGGCCGTGCTGAATTTGCTGCGATCGCGCACGCTCCCCAACATAGACTACTACAAACCCAGCGACGTTTTGCGCGCCCTGAATACCACCTTCCAGATGAGCTACCAAAATGACAAGTATTTCACCATCTGGTACGGCGTTTACAACCGCATTTCTCGCCAGCTAGTTTATGCTAGCGCCGGCCATCCACCAGCCGTGTTGATTTCCCAGTCCCCTGCGAGCACCGCTAAAATTCAGCGATTAAAAACCCCCGGAATGCCGGTTGGAATGTTCCCCGACGCCCCCTATGTCGATAATTGCTGCGATGTCGAGGATTTGAGCACTCTCTACATCTTTAGCGACGGGGTATACGAGATCCACCAACCTGACGGCAATATCTGGGGGCTTGACCCTTTCGTAGACCTTTTAGCAGCTTACAACGGTGCAAGTGCCGACCAGTTAGAGCTGGTTTTGAACTACATTCAAAAGTTGAACGCTAAAGCAGTTTTTGATGATGATTGGTCTTTACTCAAGGTAAACTTTGGCTAGCTGACTTCTTGCAGCACATCTGCGACCAAATAGCAAGAAGGCAGCAGCCCAAAGATTTAGTTAGTTGAGAGAATTTTGCTATTAAAAGCCTCGCGGGTCTGAAATATCTCGAAAACTCGATCCATGCTGGTGAGTTCAAATAAGATGCGGATTTGCTCGTTGATAGAACAGACAACTAATTGACTCCCAGCGGCCCGGACTGTTTTGAGCGCCAAGACTAAAGCGCCTAAACCAGAACTATCCATAAATGTCACATCAGTGAAGTCTATCAATACCACATCGGCTCCCGCTTCCACTAGGTCGCTAATCTCTTGGCGGAATTGACTTGCCTTGGTGCCGTCTAAAATGCCAGAGGGCTGAATAATTTTAACTACAGGACTCATATTTTGCGGTGGGAATGTCAGAATTTCTAGCCAGACTAGGCTAGTATAGCTGCGAGATGGACTCTGATCCAAATAAGAGAGGGGGGAAAGCGCCAGAGCCTGAGAGCGGAAGAGTAGTTTTGAGTGCAAAAGATGACGATCTTCGCGGATCGTAACGCCGATCTGAGTCGCAGCGCTTCGCCGGAAGTGAATTTTGAGATAGGGACAATCTTTGTTCTGCCGAATGCCTTCTGGTATTAATCAAACTCGGCTAACTTTGGCGCGGTAGAGCAGTTTTTCGCCTTGTCTGTAGCCTGTGTAGCGGACTTTGACGGGTTCTCCGGGCTCGGCTGTTCCTTCCATGAGCTGGTGCTGTTGGGGGTTGTAGGGAATCTCGGCTCCGACTGGGGCGATCGACTCGACTCCCCAATGCTCCAATAACTGCTCGACGGGCCGCAGCAAGGGCAGTAGTTTCTGAGCCCGCAAGTTGTGATTTTCCTGAGCTTTGCTCGCAGCAGTCGGCCACTGCAACATCCAAGATTCTAAAATTTGCACGCTAGATAGCTGGAATTGCTGCAGCAAAGATTCTCGCTGCTGTTCGATCGCAGCTTGCAGGCGCTGATATTCTTGTTCTAGGGCTGTCGGTGGTGCCTGTTCTAACTCTACATAGTCTGGCGCCAAGGTTGCGAGCAGTTCATTTAAGGAAATTTGCAAAGCTTGACTGATTTTGAGCAGGATGTTGGCTCGGGTTTGCAAAGCTAAGCCGCGACGCAGGCGGATGACCTGAATTTCGGGAACTCCTGCTTTTTGGCTGAGTTCTCGATCGCTCGAAAGCCCCGCCTGTTCCATCAGGCGTTGCAGTTGAGGAGCATAATCTGGAATATTGGCAGTCACGAAAAACTCATCCAAATTAATAAATGGACATATTCTCGATCGTAAACTGTCACGAGCCTTAAGGAAATACATCTGTGGGGCGGGCTCGGACACCCACCCCACAACTGTTTTTGTGGCTATTTGACGGCAACTTTTTCGGCGACGGCTGTTGCAGGTGTCGCAGAACCTTGCAAATGTGCTTCTAGGAACCACAAACGCTTGTCAATTGTCCGCGAAATTTCGGTGTACAAATCCGCTGTATCGGCATCGCCGAGTTCGCCTGCTTTGTCTATGGCGACTCGCAGGTGTTGGGCGTAGGGCGCATAGCGATCGGCCAAAGCCGTCACATATTCTTTCCCATCTAAAATGTCGAAAGGAAATTCTGGCAAAATCGAATCTGCGGCGGCTGTGCGGGCTGTTCCTACAGCCAAACCGCCCAAAGCTGTGACCCGTTCGGCAACCAAATCGATGTATTCTTCGAGTTCTGTTGCCATTTCGTCAAATAGCAAGTGCAACTGGTAGAAGTCCATGCCTTTGACGTTCCAGTGAGCTTGCTTGACTTGAGTTTTTAAGTCCAGAGTCGTTGCCAGCGTGGCGTTGAGCAACCCCACTACTTGAGAGCGGGTGGCGGCTGACATATCGATCCGGGTGGGGTAAAGATGTTGTTTGTGATTGTTGGTAGTCATAGGTTTTTAGCTTGTTATTAGTGATTGTCGATCGAACTTCTTAGAAAGGTTTGGGCGATTGAATGTTTGCCTGCGTGGTGAATTTCTCTTGAGAGGCTCAGGCTAGGTGCATCTGCAACACCGCACGGGGAGCTCGGCGTACATTACAGCGGATAGTTTCTAAACCGAGACGCTGGCAAGCTTCGTACCGGTGGCAGCCGGAAAATCCGTAATACTGACCATCTACTTCTAGCACGTCGATGGGTTCGTTTAAACCTACCTCGCGGATGGATTCCATGAGGGCGGCGACTTTGGTTTGGTCGTTGACTCGCGGCAGGGGGCGGCGAATCTGGTTGAGGGGAATTTCTTCTATCCTCATGGCGGCTCTCTTTTTTGCTTCTTGTTAAATCATACTCGTTACGACTTCGTTTTGCAATAAATATTAAGACTTACGCAAAAACCTGGTTTCTGCTCGGAATATGGGGGCTAGAAAATCCCAACTACTGCTATCTGGCCCGGAAATCCCATCCAAATAGCTATGAATTGGCAACACTCAGCACAGGCAGGATCTTTCATGCCTTTCGATAGATCGATCGACCTCAACGTTCTAGGTACAGTGGGAGCAAAGATAAATTGTGGCTTGAAATTATGGCATCCTCCCAACCCCTCAAAGGCATTGAATTGATCGACTGCGCCAAAGCCAACGCCCAACAAGGAATCGCCACCGCCGCGAAGCTTTGCGGCTACGGAGGCGACCTCAACACCTTCGAGCGGGAACTGAAAAAGGCTTGCCAAGACATCGGCGTCGAAGTCAAGGAGTTAAGCGACTTGATTACGAATCAGCAGATGATGAAACAAGGAATGGGTATTGAAGTCGCTCCAGATACTCCCTCAGAACTCTAGCCTCAATCTCCACCGCACCAGTTTGAGAGCTAAGATTGCCCTGATACGAGTATTTTGAGTCTGCTAGCTGAGGCAGGCTAGAATGTTTTGCATGGGAGCTTCCGACTTTTGGCAGGAGTCGTGTTTTCTCCCGCGAAGAGGGTGCTTTCTGGAGGGTGCACAGATTGTTAGGAGGACTGTCGTGTCAGATCAGCAAGACCGAATTATGCGTTTGTTTATAGAGGAGGCTAAGGAGCACCTCGATACTCTAGAAAATGGTTTAGTGGATTTAAAGTCCACGATGAAAGACCCCGAAAGCGTCCAAGAGATGTTTCGAGCCGCCCATTCCGTGAAAGGAGGGGCGGCTATGCTTGGCTTAGATAGTATTAAAACAACCGCTCACCGCTTGGAAGATTGTTTTAAGGTTCTCAAGGACGGGCCCGTCAAGCAGGTTGACCAAACGGCAGAATCCCTATTTTTAAAGGGAGTTGATACGCTTAAGGACTTGCTGGGGCGACTGGAGGGGCCTTTCGGCTTGAGGAATGAAGAGGGAGAAAAACTCGTGCAGCAGGTCATGCCTGTTTTTGCTCAACTCGAAACTCACCTCGATAAATTAGCGTCAGGGAAAGTGCAGGCGGTTGCTGCTGGGTCTGGTACCCCCGCTGCTCCAACAGCGGGCGCTGTGCCGCCAAATTTTGCTGTTGAAGTGATGACTTTACTCAAAGAAATGTTGCAGGTGTTCAAGCAGAAAGAATCGGCTGCTAGTCGCTCTGAGTTGACGGCTGTGTGCGTTCGCCTCTATAAATTGGGAGGTAAAGTAGAGACTTGGCAAAATTTAGTAAAAACAGCTAGATCTGCGATCGTTAATCCCAAAAACTCTTATAAAGTCTTAGCTCCGTTGATTATCAAAGAACTCAAGGAAGCTGGCGATTTAGTACAAGTGGGGAAAGTCAAGACGATTGCTCCGAGTAAAAATTTGCTACTTTTGGCAGCAAGCCCAAAACCAGCCGCCCCAGCCGCCCCAGCCGCTCCAGCCGCCCCAGCCGCAGCGTCGAAGCAAGTCGCACTTCCGGCCGAACCGAAGGCGGTAGTCAAGCTTTTGCTCAAAACTTTCAACAAAAAGCAACTCTCGGAAATCGCCAAGTTACTGGTTAACGCCATCAAATCCTCGAACTAGGAGGTGTGGCAGTAGAAGATAGAATCAAAGCAATATTTGTGAGGTGGATAATTTTCTGGGGGTGCTGGCAGCCGCTCGTTGAGCAGCAACTCGAAAAAATTCACTCATTCGAGATTTTTGCGCTCTACCTTCTACTGTTGGGCAAGCCTGCGTTAGAATTAGTGGATATGTAGGCGTGCAATATTGTACCAGAATTAAAAATCGAGCAGGCTTTATAAGGCGGTAGCTGTGAAACCAATTAGTTCATTAGAAGATGCTTTAAACCGCTGTCAGGCGATGGGAATGCGCTTGAGCCGCCAGCGTCGATTTATTCTAGAACTTTTGTGGGAGGCAAAAGAACACCTCTCGGCTCGCGAAATTTACGATCGCCTCAACAAACAAGCGCATTCGATCGGGCATACTTCTGTTTATCAAAATCTAGAAGCTTTGTCGAGAGCAGGGATTATTGAGTGCATAGAACGTTCGGAAGGACGCTTGTACGGCAATGTCAGCGACTCTCACTCTCACGTCAATTGTCTTGATACGGCTCAGATTCTCGACGTTCATGTGGAATTGCCGATCGAATTGATCGAACAAATCCAACAGCAAACTGGTGTCAGAATTGTAGACTACCGGATAGATTTCTACGGTTATCGCTCTGCCGAGTCCGCCACGGAAGCATCGAGTGTCAGCGATACGCCAAAGGCTTCGTAACGGATAAAGCAGCGGCTGTTGGAAGCAAAACTGATATTTGTACTGGGTTGATCGGTGGTATAAAATGATTTAAGTATTTAGCTGGGTTTGATCGGTTTTTTGCCGTCGCCAGCCGGAATTTGGCACAGTCGAAAAAAAATGAAAACAGAAAAATGAAACTCGATCGACAAGTTGGGCGATCGGGAATAAAATTTACGACTAAACAAAAAAATCATTTCTACCCAGTACACCTAAAAGTGTAGACCAAATCCGGCTGTAATGCCCCTTTATTTTTAATGGGCTTGGAGGAGACGAAAGTTAGTGTAGTTGCGGTTTCAACCGCTGAGTATGATAATGGAATTTCTGACCCGGATTTAATATTAGACCTTAGTTTAATCGCCCCCCCAATCCATCTGTGGAGTCAAATCTAAAATCTAAAATCTAAAATCTAAAATCTAAAATTGCTCGACTGACGGGGCTTTATACTGTTTTTTCTGCCAAACAGCCCCGGAATCTGTCAATAACTGTTTGATAACTGGTATGATTTACGTGCTTCGAGAGCCTAAAATACTCGGAAGCAATCAGTGGGGCTGGACACGAACCTCACTATAAAACGCCGTAGAGGGAAAGATGGCCAGTACCTTGAAGGAAGTTCTCGATCTCCTTAACCGGAGTCAGAAGCCGACATCACAATCTATGATTTGATGTGGGAGTGTCACGTGAAGAGTGCGCATTACAGGACAAGCTGAAGTAATGGCGAGACGACAATCTGACCAATTCCACACACCACCGCAATACAACCCATCCCTCAAACCGACGGCACAGTTCAGTGCAGAGGCGACAGGCGATGCGAGTTCCTCAGTAACGGCGCTGCCGACCGAGGGGAAAAGAACTTTTTGGCAGTGGCAGCTAATCTGGCTGAGTCTCCTGGTGGGATTTGGAGTAACCGGTGCCGCTGCATTTCTGTGGTTGCTGACGATGCCGCCACCGCCAAATTGCCAGCAACTGTCGCCGCTGGCGGCGGACGGAGAGCGACTTTACTGCGCTCAACAAGCTGCTAAGTCGGGGAAGCTAGAACAGCTAGAATCGGCAATGGCATTGGTGCAGGCTTGGCCGAAAGAACATCCGCTACACTCGCAAGGTCAACATTTGATAGGGGAATGGTCGAAAGCCATTCTGGGATTTGCCAGGGCCAAAATTGAGAGGGGCGATTTGAAAGGCGCCCTAGAGATTGTGGCGAAAATTCCGAAAACCAGTCGATCTTACCCAGAGGTACAGGAGGCTGTGACTGCTTGGGAAAAAAATTGGCAGGAGGGCCAAAAACTCTACGATACAGCCCTAGCAGCTTTGAAAAGTGAGGATTTAAGGAAGGCTTGGGATTATGCTCAAGCTTTGTTCAAGCTGGAAAATGTTTTCTGGAGTCAGAAGCGTTACAACGAGCTGATCCAGCAGATTTCTTTGGAAAGAAACGGCTGGCAGCGCTTGGAAGAGGCTAGAGATTTGGCGAAGGACGAGACTCCGCAAAAGTTCGCTGAGGCGATCGTCCTGGCTCGCAAAATAGACTCGCAGCTTTTTGCCCGCGCTAAAGCTGAAAAGGAAATTGAGGGCTGGAGCCGGACTTTGCTGGCAATGGCTACTAAGCGGTTGGGGGCGAAAGACCTGCCGGCGGCGATCGAGGCTGCTTCTGTTGTGCCACAGGATTCGCTACTGTTTGCGGAAGCTCAAGATTTGATGCAGTTGGGTAGAGCTCAGGCAGTGACGTGGAACCAGTCGATATCAACTCCGCTGCCACAACACATTTTTAGCTTGCTCGAAGGGCAGGGGGCTGCTAGCCAAATAGCTCCGGGTCGCCCTCTGTACAAGCAAGCTCAAGTTCAAATTGAAAATTTGCAGGTGCAGTTTCAAGATTTGCTGCGACTGCAAGTGGCGAGTACGATCGCTAGTGTCGGTCAGATAGGAACGTTTGGACTCGCGATCGAGCAAGCGCAAACCATCGGACTTAAGCAGCCACGGCGCGTTCACGCTCAAACTTTGGTGGCTGCTTGGCGTCGAGAAATTCAGCGGATCGAAGACCAATCTTTTCTGACTTTGGCGAAGCAGTTGGCAGAACCGCAGACGGTTGAAGGCCTCAAGGGCGGTATGGCTCAGTTAGTCCTGGTTGCTCAAAACCGCCCCCGCAGGATAGAAGCGCAAACTCTCTTGGCTCAGTGGACGAAACGCATAGAAGTTATTCAAGATCAGCCTTTTTTGGATGAAGCGATCGCCCTGGCGAAGCAAGGAAAACTTAGTGCTGCTATTGAAAAAGCTTCGCAAATTAAGAGCGGTAGGACTTTGTACGCGAAAGCTCAGGATAATGTCTATCAGTGGGTCAGTGAACTGCAAGTTGCTCAAGATAGACCGATTCTTGATCGAGCTTCGGCATTGGCATCTCAAGGCAGTCTAGGAGCGGCAATCGATACGGCTTCCCAAATCGGTTACGGTAGGGCGCTGTATTCAGAGGCAGCAGGTGCGATCGGGCGCTGGAGTGCTGAACTCAGAGCCAACAGTGCGCCGCCGCCGGAACCAGCTCGCGAGTACGCGCCGGAACCCGCTCGCGAGTATGCGCCAGCTCCGCGACAGGAGGAGTACGCGCCAGCTCCGCGACAGGAGGAGTACGCGCCAGAACCAGAGCCTTACTATCCGCCTACTAGAGAAGAGGCCCCGGCTCCGGAACCTTACTATCCGCCTGCTAGAGAAGAGGCCCCGGCTCCGGAACCTTACTATCCGCCTGCTAGAGAGCCGGAACCGGAACCTTACTATCCGCCCGCGCCAGAGCCGGAACCTTACTATCCGCCCGCGAGAGAAGAGGCCCCGGCTCCGGCTCCGGCTCCGGCTCCGGCTCCTCCGGCTCCGGCTCCGGAACCCGCGCCGCCCTCGATTCCTGAATCGGCTGGGCCTCCTGATGCTAATTTGCTCCCGGAGTAATTGGGTTTTCGCACGATCGCTCTCTAAAATCTCAAATCTAAAATCAAGTGAGTAATTTCCAAGTGCTGACGATCGAGAGCGACCCCATTTTCCGGCTGGGGCTGCGAGTTGCTTGCGAGCAGTATCCAGACTTGCAAGTTGTTGCAGAGATTTCAACCGCAACCGAGGCTTTGCGGGTTCTCGAATCTCGCTCGATCGACTCGGTAGCAGCCAAGAAGCCCGCAGATTTGGTAATTTTGGCTGTTGAGACCCTAAATTTGCGATCGGGTCAAATAGAGGCCCTGGCATTTTGTCGCGAACTCAAAACTTTGTACCCCAACCTGCCCCTGTTGCTGCTAGGCGGGCCGCTGACACCGGAGCTGTTGGCCCAGATACAGGCGGCGGGCGCGAATGGCTATTGTCCTAAAGGTACAGATATTTCTTTGACAATCGAAGCTATTCGCGCTGTGGCATCTGGTCTCACTTATTGGGCGACGGATACAGCAGCTAACTCGGAAATAGAACTAAATGCAGCGGTGGTTCAAACAGTAGAAAACTACGCAGCAATTGCAGATAAAAATGCAGATAATTCGACAATTGATACGCCCGTACACAAAAAAATACTGGCTTATTTTTATCGTTCTGGACTACGGGAAATAGATGCAACTTTGGCAGTTGTCCAAGCTGATTTGCAAGAGTTCAGAGCCGCAGCTCCCACAGATTTGCCCTCTATTATAGATGGGGTTGTACTCAGCGGGCGCCGCAGAGAATTGCTCGCAGCTCGTTGGATTGTCAGTCAGTTATTATTTGAAGAAAAAGGGGAGAAGGTAGAAGGAAGAAGGCAGAAGGAAAAAGGCAGAAGGCAGAGGGGAGAAGGCAGAGGGGAGAAAGAAAAAATTAGAGGCGAGAATTTGTTAAATAATTCTCAATCGCAATTAACGAATTCCCAAGTTTCGGCTGAATCTTTGGTGGTTGCAACTAATTGGCAAGGTAGCTTGTTTGACTCGGCGGCAGCTAAATTGCAGTTTGATTTGGTGAATTTGACTGGCTTGCCTTTGGAAATCGATATTTTGCGATCGACCAAAAAGCGTGAATTGATGACTTCCATCCTGCATAAGTTAAAGGATTTGCTGGAAGAATTGCGCTTTTCGCAAGTGCAGCACACTCAATTGTCGCAAAAAATGCCTGCTATTTTACGGGATTTATGGCAGGCGACAATTATAGATTTTTTTGGCAGATACTATACACTGCAAACGGAAGAAAATCTGGTTTTTGATGGCAGTCAAACAAGCTTGAAACTGGGAGAAAGTCAAGGGGGAAGCCCTGCTTATCTCTTGGCAGGCAGCGGCGTAGAAGTTGTGCCGATGCTGCTGGCAGATGCTGATGTAGTTGCAGCAGAAATCCTTGATAAAATACCGATGACAGTTGATTTTTTTGCACATTTGCTATTTGAAGTTCCTCTAACTGTTGACAATATTTCTTGTGTTGCTGGCAGCCCGGCAGCAATGCAGCGAGCTGAAGCTTTGTTGGAAAATTTGGCAATTCAAGTTGCTAGCGGAGTGGTACAGCCTCTACTAAATAATTTGGCAAATATTGAAGAAATCAAGCAAATTTTTTACGATGGTAAGTTGATTTCGACGCGAGAAATTGAGCGGTTTCGGAATGAGTTGTCGTGGAGATATAGCTGGGATAGATATTTTGTGGAACCGAAAGCTATTTTTGAAAGCAGGTTTTGGCTGTTTATTTTGGGCGATTCTGGAATTAAGAAAATTTCTATTTATGCTCCAAGAAATCTGGAGTTAGTACAGCTTTCTGGGTGGCAGTTGGCCTTGACTTTAGTGCTGGAAACCAGGGATGCGATCGCACCTAGAGTTCGCGCGGTTATTTCGTTGTTGGGTGCTGGCGTTGTTTATGTTTTGACTCAGGTTATAGGGCGGGGAATTGGTTTGATTGGGCGGGGAATTATCCAGGGGATTGGTAATTCTTTGCAAGATAGCAAGTTTGGGAAAAATGGGTAATTAGTAATTAGTCATTAGTCATTAGTCATTAGTCATTAGTCATCAGTGAGCTAAAATATTTATAGGTGGTGGTATGATAACTACATGGTAGACAGTTGACAATCAAGCAATTGGGTACTCGCCTCCCGGATTCATCTGTGGGATTAATCTAAAAATTAAAATGGGTTGACTTTTTATGAGTATTATGATAGCGATAGATGCCGATCGCATAAACAGTTTAGATTTGTCTCCGGTGCGGAGTGTGATTGAAAAGTGGCTGGCCGAAGGAGCGATCGCCCAAAACGAACAACAGCTACAATTTGAAATTGAGTATCCGCGCGAAGAGTTAGATCCGCGAGAAATTTCGGAAATTCCCGAAGTGCGGCTGTGGTTTATTCGCTTGGATGCTTGTTATCCTTGGCTGCCATTTTTGCTGGATTGGAAAGCGGGAGAATTGGCGCGCTATGCGGCGATGTTGGTGCCGCACCAGTTCCACCGCACCCAAGGTATTCAGTACAATCCTGAAGCTTTGGAAATGTTTTTGATGAACAAAATTTTTGTGTTGACTGATTGGTTGAATCAGCAGGGAATTCCCAGTAAATCGAAGTTGATGGCGATGTCGCAGATGTTTGGTTATGATTTGGAGGATGCTTTTTTTGATGTGATTTTGCCCCACAAATAAGCATCTCGCTCAAATTAACATAGTCCTAATTAGGTAGGCGACTCTATACCTAAAGACTAAGTAGAAAGGTAGAAATTCGGTTTCTTCGCTTGTGGGGCGGGCTTTCCAGTCCGCCTCCGCCGCTATAAGTTCCATCCACAACAGCTTAATAAAGCTTAACAGCAACCGCCATCAGACTTTAATACAATCCTTAAACCAGCGCGCCTCAAAAAATTGTTGCTGGACTTCAGAATTTTCTCAGAATTGATAGTTAGTTTAAATAGACAACGATCGCCCCATTCAATCGATCGAGGAAATTTACCATGACAACAGATTACCTCATCGTCGGCAGTGGTTTATCAGCACTGGTTTTCGGAGCTTTGATGGCAAACTCCGGCAAAACCGTACACATCCTCGAAGCTCACGAGCATCCCGGAGGTTTTGGTCACACCTTTACGATGGCCAATAAATACACCTTTAATGCCCAATTCCACTACGTTTGGGACTGCGGCGAAGGACATACAGTCAATCGAGTTCTCAAAAAACTCGGTCTTGATCGAGATGTCACCTTTGAACGGTACGATCCGAATGGCTACGACCACATGAGAATGCCTGGTTATGCACTTGATATCCCCTCGGAACCAGAGGAACTGATCCGGCGATTGTCGGCGCTGTTTCCCGAAGCGGGCGAGAGAATTCGCCAATTCGTCAACGAAGTCGAGAAAACCGGCAACGGACTCAGAAAACTCGCTCCTCCCGTCAAACCAATTGAATTGCTCAAAAATTTCGGTGACGTATTCTGTGCTGTCCAACACCTCAATAGTAAACTTCAGGACGTTTTCGACAAGTTCCAACTCCCCCAAGCCGCCCAAACCCTATTAGCCCTGCAATGGCCGGACTTTTTGCTGCCCCCAAATCAGCTTTCTTTCTATGCTTGGATTGCCTTGTTTAGAGGCTATCAAGAAGGCGCATTTTACCCGACGCAGCATTTTGAAGATGTCATCAATTCTTTAGTTAAAGTCATTGAATCCAACGGGGGGAAGGTGCTGCTAAACCATGAAGTCACTAATTTTAGGGTGACAAACAGAACAGTAACTGGAGTTGAAGCGATGGATTTGACCACCCATCAAACCCATGAATTCACGGGCGACACGGTGATTTGCAACCTTGACCCGAAAAGAGCGGCCAAGATGATTGGAGAGGAACTGTTCTCTAAAACAGTGCGGCGGAAACTCAACTATGAGTATTCTGCATCTAACTATATGGTGTACTGCGTTGTCAAAGATATCGATCTCCGAGACTATGGATTTGGCAAGTGGAATACGTTTCATTCGGAACACATGGATCTAAATGAAGCTTTTGCTCAAATGTATGAGAAAAATGATTTTTCTCGCCCGAGCTTTGCAATTACAACACCAACTTTACTGACGGAAGCGCGGCGGGATTGTCCAGAAGATTGTCAAATTGTCGAATTTCTGACTGTTGCTAATTATAGCTATTTTAAACAGCTTTGGGAGACCGATCGCAAAGCTTACAGACAGAAGAAACAAGAGATTATGGACTCGATTTTAGATGTAGTTGAAAAACACTATGTTCCGAATTTCCGCAAACACATGGTCTTTCATGTTACCGGAAGTCCGACGACTAACGAGCGCTTCTGTTGGTGTCCTAACGGTAATTCCTACGGTTCCAGCCTGACGCCGCGCAACATGGGAGTCGATCGACTAAATCATGAAACATCCCTCAACAATTTCTATTTCTGCAACGCCTCATCGGGCTATCCAGGCTTTGCACCGACATTTTGGACGGGGGCGCTGCTTTATCAACGTTTATCCGGCGATGCGATTTTAGGCTAAGGAAAATTGGCAATTGGTTATTTTCCTGTTTCTCTCGTTCCTTGGCAAAGCCAAGGAATGAATTTCACTCTTGCCCTGCCACCTCTTAAAAATATCTCGTTTCTGCTCTCATTATCTCGTTCCTTTCCTTGGCTCTGCCAAGGAATGAATTTCTGGAGGCTATGCCTCCTCTTAAAAATGACGAGGCACAGCAACAGTGAAATGCGTTCCGAGGTTCTATCTGGAAACGAGAATTTCTTCCTTCTTCCTGACATCCGTTACATCCGTTACAGAATCCGTTGCCGAACTTCCTTCTTCCTGACATCCATTACATCCGTTACATCCGTTACATCCGTTACATCCGTTACAGAATCCGTTGCCGAACTTCCTTCTATCAATCTAGGAGTGAACTATGAGAATTGCAATTATTGGGGGCGGAGCGAGCGGTATGGCAGCAGCCTACTGGCTCGATAAACAGGGACATCACGTCACTGTATTAGAAAAGCAGCCGATTTTAGGCGGACACATTCGGACGCTTAACAAAAATGTTGCGCCCAATCAATCTGAGTGCAATGAAATATTAGAAAATGGTGTACTAGAATTTCCGACTGTGTTTTACAATTTCGTGGCTTTTATGCAGGAGCTAGGCGTTGAATTAGAACCCGTGCAGATTGGTTCCGCGCTATTTCTTAAAGATGGCGATCACTTTTTGTCTAAGGTCTCTATCCGGAAAAATTTTACCGGAATCCAACGTCTGATCGAGTATTTGCGGCTTGATAGTCTCTACGCTCGTTCGGCGGGGTTTATTTTAAAAATGCGGTTTGCTAAACAGCACGATTTCTACGATGTGCCGCTTTCGGAGTCTTTGAAAAGCTCGTGCGTCCGCAATTATTGGCTGAAGTTGCTGACGATGTATAGCTACTCGATACCGTTTGAATTACTCGACAATTTTCCGGCGGAATTAGCGATGCCTGTTTTGCGCGAATATGCCTCGGTCAACTGGGTGAGGATTAAAGGCGGGGTGTATTCTTACATTGAAAAGATTTTGGAGCAATTTAAGGGCGATATACGGCTAAATGTGGAGATTGCCAATATTTTTAGAAGTGCGGATGCTATAAAAATCGTGCTTTCTGATAGGGAAATCCAGGAATTTGATAAGGTGGTTTTTGCGATGCCACCCGATCAAGTTATGAGGCTATTATCTGATCCGACGGAGGCGGAAACGAAGCGGTTTTCGGCGTGGAAAGCCAATTATGCAACCACTGTACTGCATTCGGATACATCGATGTACGATCGCTACGGTATCCGCAAGTTATCAGAATTTGATTTTTTCGAGACGGAGAAGGGATGGGGATATAATGCGAGCTTGAATCAGCTTTGCGGCATCTCCTCGCCACGAGAGTACAGTTTAGCTTTTCATCTGGAAGAGTCGATCGCCCAAAAGCACATTATTCACATTCAGAAACATCACACGCCGCTGTACACTGTGGAGTCTTTTCGATATCGAGATGAAGTTATCGAGACTAATGGCGAGAACCACACTTATCATGCGGGAGCTTATTTGGGGGATGGTTTGCACGAAGGAGCCATTACCTCTGCTTTGCGAGTCGCGAAATTAATCGGGTGAACTCAATTGTGATGCTACAAACTCTCGCAAATATCAGTAAATTTCTTGCCGGTGCAACACTCTCACAAAAGTAATGATGTTTGTATCAAAAGTTAAACCCATGCGAGAGTCGTCCACTCGGATGCGAAATTAATTTTTGACCTTGCCTAAGCTGCGACACCACGTGCTGCAGTTAAGTAGACATCATTGCTCATAGATGGGGGCATGGTTGATCCGGCTAACTGAGTACCCTCAAAGTTGGCTCCCGTGAACGTTGCCCCGCTCAAGTCGGCTTCGCTCAAGTCTGCATAGCACAGCCTAGCCCAATCGAGGTTTGCCTGCGCCAAAGAAACTCCCACCAGATTTGCCCTGGTTAAATCTGCTCCCATCAACTTGACGCCCCGCAACTGAGCCCCGCTGAGATTGGCAGCTAACAAGTTCGAGCCTTCCAGGTTTACCCCGTTTAGTTTGGCTTCGCTCATGTTGACGCCATTGAGATCCGTCCTGCTCAGGTCGATGCCATTGATGTAAGCTTTCCTGAGATAGATGCCTGTTAGTTGAGCGCCAAAAAGCTTTGCACCGCTGAGTTTTGCCCCTCCGCAGTTGGCCCAGTTGAGGTTAGCTCCCGTGAGGTTAGCGCCCCGCAGATTGATGAATTGCAGGTCGGCTGTACATAAATTGGCGTTCCAGAGGATGGCGCTCCGCAGGTTGCTACCGATGAGTTGGGCGCCACTCAACTTTGCCCTGGGCAGTTTTGCTTTGACGAGGAAAGCTCCGCTGAGATTGGCTTTTGTAAGCTCTGCGTCTGCTAGTCTGGCTTGGCCCATTTTGGCAAAACTCAGATTTGCCCTGTAAAGGTTTGCGTCGTTGAGTTCTGCTTTGGTGAGATGCGCCCGACTCAGGTTAGCTCCCGACAGGTTAGCCCTCGAAAGGTTGACGCCGACCAACATAGCTCCGCTGAGGTTTGCTCCGCTGAGGTTTGCGTCAGCAAAGTCTCTGTTTCCATTTTCGTACTCTTTGAGCAGCTCGGTTACTTCCATACTGGTCACATTCCTAATAGCGGAAATTTATTTAGAAATAAACACTCTTTATAAGTATTTTATCTCAAATGGAGCGGACGCGATCGCACTTTCAAGAAAGCTGACAATTAACTTTATATTTATACATATACTTTGTGCTTTTTTCAGAGTCCCGACCGTTTTGAGGTCATAGTCTGAAACCCTTGATTTATCGTGGGTCTCTAGTGTGTTTTGGCAAGCGTTGCGATCGTACTGAGATCGGTGAAACCGTTATTCTCAATAGGTAAGCCATCAAACACTGTCCTAATTATTAATCAATAGTAAAATAATATTCTTGTTGTCCACTGTGACTAACAGCTTTTTTAAACGGAGACTGCAAATTTGTTAGTTGTGTTTGCTTCATGTGTCGCGAAGGCTGGCATGGTCATATCTCCATATTTTGATCTCCTGTCATTTTTGAGGAAAATTAGATATATAAAGAACAGCTTAATCAGCGAGAAATTTTCTCGGTTGTCTCGCAGGAGTTATACGATCGTGCTTTTCAATATTTCCTTGAGTCTATCGGGGTGAAAAGTAATTTCAGACATTGTACTTATGAGGAATTTATCGATATGCCTAACGGTAGAGGGTATTCGTTCAAAACTTAGCGGATAATATATTGCAGATTGTACAAAAGTAACAGCGAGTATTATCTGTAGAGTATCACCCTCTCTACTGGCAGTTAGGCAAATGTGTCAATCTATGTTATGCTGAGTCAAACTGGAGGAATGATCATGTCAAAAGAAAGAAAAAGCAATAAAGAAGTCAAAAAACCAAAGAAACAACCTGATGGTGTTGCTAAGCCGAAGGATGACAAAAAAAATTATGGTAGCACCGAGGGGCGCAAGTAGAGATAGCTACTTCTCTTGGAATTGCCATTAATTTGTTTAAGTTTTATTAGTATCAATTCTGAATAAATCACGATATCCTATTGTGGGATAATCCGAAAAACAGGTTTATTATACCTAGGGTATATGCAGTCTTCAACCCAAAGTATAATGAAATCTGTTTTTAGTCATGAATATGAAACATTCTGTCGCAGATCGAATTTAAGACCGTCTATTTAGGCTTTCTTGAAAAAAAATATAGTTCGATCGCCCAATCCCATCAAATCCCATCAAATCTATCACAGCGATATCTCTGTCACCGCAATATTACCCTCAAAACACACGTCAACATCAGTCCCCGCCGCCCGATCGCGCGAGCCATATTCTCCCGCATAATAAAAGTATTCTCCCTCCATCCGGTACACCACGGGCAACGGCTGCGTCGAAGGCTGGCAAAACACAATTTCCGGTTCCGCACTTCCCGGCGCTAAATGTGGCAAATTCACATTCCAGAAACACCCAGACTTTAGTTCCCGGTTCAGCAAATCCGCTAACACCCGCGATGTCCAGCGAGTAGCGACATCCCAGTCTATTTCGAGCGGCCTTTTAATCCGGTGGGAAATTGCGATTCCCGGAATACCGTGCATGGCTGCTTCGCGCACAGCCGCAACCGTACCCGAAATATACACGTCAACGCCCAAATTGCCACCTGCGTTAATACCCGAAAGCACTAAATTCGGTTTCGCACAAACGTGATGAAGAGCAATACGCACGCAATCGGCCGGTGTTCCCCCTACAGCATACTCAAATTCCGATCGCCGATCGACATGAATCGGACTGTGAGCCGTCACCTGATGCCCGCAGCCGGACAATTGCCCTTGGGGAGCCACGATAATTGTTTTGCCTTCTACAGCCTGCAAAAGTGCCTGAATCCCCGGAGCGTCTATGCCATCGTCGTTGGTTAAAATTATAGTCATTAAAAATGTGTCGGTTTTATAGAAGCGATTTGAGAGCGCAGAGGCTGGCAACCTTCTGGTAGCTCTAGCCCAAATTGGTTGTTGGTTGGTGGCGATCATCAGTATGAGCATGGCCACACATTTATATCATGGCATTAATTGAACAGTTGCCCCAGAAATGTGGCGCGCCACATTTTAGCCCAGTCGCACCTTGATATGACAGCTAAAGTGACTTGTTACGGTTGCCCCTGTGCAGCATTCATAACATCAGTGTCGATGCAAACATCTAATCACATAATTTTTTCCTCGGCTCTCCCCGATGCTTGGTGTTAAAAGTAGCACATGATACTAAGTATCTGAGACTGAACGTTGAAACTCTCGATCCTGCTAAATTATTAGCTTGCGTTATCACCATAAGTACGAGAGAGCCGATAATAAGTGAATGTCGATTCCTATTGGGCTTTGACGCAGGGGATGGGATAATAGATATGAAATCCTTATCAAAGATAGTATCTAAGTTACAGTCCTCATTTCCCATTCATAAATCAACTACTTATCTACACTGTTACCATTATTATATTTTAACTCAGGAGAGCCACATGAACGAACCCACTCAAAGCAATACCAAAGCAGGCTGTGCCGTTCCACAGTCACTTATGACCGCAAGTCAGGATGAACTGGATGACATCGATTTAGAATAGTTAATGAAAAGGGTAAGGTAAAAAAATGATCGTTCTTTCAGGATACGAAATTATAGAAAATATTTACGAAGGAGTCAGAACCGTTGTTTATCGAGGGATAAGAAATCGGGATCGACAGCTTGTTATCGTTAAAATAATAAAAAATCAATATCCTAGCCTTGAACAAATCACCAATTTAAGGCAAGAATTTATAATTACTCACAATTTAGAGTGTGAAGGAATTGTCAAAACTTACAACTTAGAAAACTATCAGAATAGTTTAGCGCTAATATTAGAAGATTTTGGGGGGCTATCCCTTTATCATTTTATGGCAGCCAATAACCTGTCAATAACCGAGGTGCTGAGGGTAGCGATCGCTCTATCCGAAACGTTGATTTATCTCCATCAAGTACCGATAATTCACAAAGACATTAAGCCCTCAAATATCATTATCAATCCAGCGACCGAAAAAGTAAAAATGACTGACTTTAGTATTTCATCGCGCTTGGAATTGAAAAACCAAAGCATTAGTAATCCCAACTTGCTAGAAGGGACTCTCGCTTATATGTCACCCGAACAAACGGGGAGGATGAATCGAGCGATTGACTACCGCACCGACTTCTATTCTTTAGGAGTGACTTTCTATGAAATGCTGACCAACCAGTTGCCATTTAATACCACGGATCCGATGGAGTTGGTGTACTATCATATTGCCAAACAACCCGTCCCACCTAAAGAGGTAGCAGAAATTCCTGAAGCGGTCTCAGATATTGTGATGAAACTGTTAGCAAAAAATGCGGAAGACCGATATCAAAGTGCGGCGGGATTAAAATTTGACCTAGAAACTTGTTTGCAGCAATTGCAGGCAACTGGAAAGATTGAAAATTTTCCCATCGGTCAACGCGATCGCGGCAACCAATTACTCATTCCCCAGAAGCTTTATGGCAGAGAAACCGAAGTCCAAATTCTTCTAGATGCCTTTGGACGAGTCAGCCTCGGTGCCACCGAGATGATGTTAGTTTCCGGTTATTCCGGGATTGGTAAAACTTCAATCGTCAATGAAGTTCATAAACCAATTGTAGCAGCAAGGGGATATTTTATTGCGGGTAAATTTGACCAGTTTAGGCGCAATATTCCCTATGCTGCCTTAATCCAAGCATTTCAAGAATTAGTTCGTCAGCTATTAACTGAAAGTTCCCAACAGATTGCTATTTGGAAAGAAAACTTATTAAAAGCGCTAGATAATAACAGTCAAGTTATTATTGATGTTATCCCGGAAGTCGAACTAATTATCGGTAAACAGCCTGAAGTTCCTCAACTGGGTTCATCGGAATCCCAAAACAGATTTAATCGGGTATTTCAACAATTTATTCGCGTTTTTTGTCAACCAGAACACCCGCTAGTGATATTCCTAGACGATTTACAGTGGGCAGATTCGGCATCTCTAAAGTTAATTCAACTCTTAGTCACTGACCCAGATAGCAAATATTTGTTAACGATTGGAGCTTATCGAGATAACGAAGTCAATCCCGTTCATCCTTTAATTCAGACAATAGAAAAAATTCAAGAAACTGAAACGGTGGTGAATAATATCACCATTCAGGCGCTGGCTTTGGATAGCGTCAACCAATTAATCGCCGACACTCTGGATGCCAGCGTAAATTCAGACAAAATAGAAGTTTTTTCTGAATTACTTTTTAATAAAACCCAAGGGAATCCCTTTTTCTTAACGCAGCTACTCAAAACCCTGTACTCGGAAAATCTGCTGGTTTATCAGATAGATACCGACCGCTGGGAGTGGGATATTCAACAAATCCAAGCAATTGGTATCGCAGATTTCAATATCGTTGAGCTGGTTGCCAGAAATATTCGCAAACTCCCAGAAACAACCCAAAAATCACTAAAATTAGCGGCTTGTATCGGCAACCAATTTAACTTAGAAGTTTTATCAATTGTCAATGAAGAATCAAACATAGCGACAGCTGCTCATTTGTGGGAAGCGCTGCAAGCTGGTTTGATTCTGCCGCTGTCTGAAAATTACAAAATTCCTCTAGTCTTTGCCCAGGAAGAGTTGGCATCTGTACGGAATATCAAAGTTGAATACAAATTTTTGCACGATCGCGTGCAACAAGCAGCCTATTCTTTGATTCCAGAGTCCGACAAAAAAGCCACTCACCTGAAAATTGGTCAACTACTGCTGAATAATACAACAGAGCAAGAGCGAAAAGATAATATTTTTGCTCTGGTTAACCAACTGAATTTTGGCACAGATTTGCTAACTAATCAGTCAGAAAAAGATGAGTTGGCTGAATTAAACCTGATTGCTGGACAGAAAGCGAAGGCAGCTACTGCATATGAAGCCGCTGTTAATTATTTGAATGTAGGTATAGAACTCCTGAGTCAAGATAGCTGGGAAAGTAGATACGATCTGACATTTAATTTTTATCGGGAAGCGGCGGAAGCCGAATATCTCAATGCCAATTTAGAACGAGCGGAAATTTTGTGCGATCGCACTCTCCAAAAAGCCAAAAAAATTCTCGAACAAGTCAACTTATACGAACTGAAAATTAGGCTTAACCTCGCTAAAAACCAGAACAATTCTGCGGTAGATACCGGACTGCAAGTTCTAGAAATGCTGGGAGTGGCCCTATCCCAATCACCCCCCCAAGAGTTAAATATCGAGGAGTTAGCGAACTTGCCAGAAATGAGCGATCGCTACAGGCTAGCGGCAATGCAAATTTTAATTCTTATATGGCCTCCTGCTTGTTTTGGATCGAGCGCAATGGCGCTACCGATTCTATATACTATGATTGAACTCTCGATTCAATACGGAAATTCGTTGGTTTCTATTTACGCTTATTCTATTTATGGTTCACTCATATCTTGGCTAATACCAGACATAGATTCTGGCTATAAACTGGGTCAAATATCTTTGCAGTTGTTGGCTCGGTTAAATGGAAAAGAGTTTTTATCTAAAATATTCGTTAATATTTTTATCAGTAATCACCATCAAAAAGAGCCTCTGGCAACTACTATAGACCCCTTGCTTCAAGCAATTAATAACGGCTTAGAAGTCGGTGATATAGAATATGCTTGTCATGCTGCTGATTACTATTGCTCACATCTGCTTTTTAAGGGAGAGCATCTGGATTATGTGCAAGAGCAACAAAAAAATTATAGCGATTTAACAGCTAAGCTGTCCCAAGAACATCAGCTTTATCTCATCAAAATTATCGGTCAGTTAGTGGCAAATTTAATGGGTCGAGCAGACAATAAATTGCTATTAATTGGCGACCTGTTAAATGAAGAAGAGACAATCGCATATCTTCAAAGTATTAATAATACAATTGCCTTGTTTAGAGTGTTTTTTGCTAAAACCATGCTTTGCTATTTGTTCCAAGATTATGCAATGGCTATAGAGCATGGTATTACAGGAGTCAATTATTCAACAATGCTCCCCAGTAACTTTAGCTTTTCAGAACATATTTTTTACTATTCTCTTGCTCTTTTAGCTCAGTATTTTCAGGAAACTGAGGAAAAGCAGCAACAATACCTGAAACAAGTAGAAGAAAATCAGCAAAAGATGAAATATTGGGCGTTCCATTGCCCAGCCAATTACCAGCATAAGTATGACTTAGTAGAGGCAGAAAAAGCCCGCGTGTTAGGGCAATCTTTCTCAGCAATGGAATATTACGACCGGGCGATAGATGGAGCCAAGGAAAATGGATACGTCCAGCACGAAGCCCTCGCCAATGAACTAGCAGCAGAATTTTATTTAACTTTAGGTCGTCAGAAAGTAGCGCGTACCTACATGATAGACGCTTACTATGCTTATATTCGCTGGGGAGCAAAAGCAAAAGTTAAAGATTTAGAAGAGCGCTATTCTGAATTACTCGCACCAGTCGTCGGTAGGAAAAACAGCCTGACGAGTGGAAGAAGCGAAACGATTGTTCAGACCAGAACCACTCTTACTTCTACCAGTTCAGGTGCTGCAAACGAGCTGGATTTATCAACAATTATCAAAGCCTCCCAAGCGCTCTCAGGGGAAGTTCATTTAGATAAGTTACTCTCGAATTTGATGCAAGTCTTGCTGGAAAATGCCGGAGCAGAAAAGTTTTATTTCATCATACCTGACCCAGCAGGTAAGTGGAAAATTGAAGCTCAGTGTACGGGTGAACGATGTCAATTAATCTCCAAGTCAGCGGCTGAAAGTCAAGAGATTCCTATCTCGCTGGTCAATTATGTAGAACGCACGCAAGAAACTCTTGCGATCGATGATGCAACGAATAAAAGCAGGTTTGCATCGGATCCATATATTATTCAGCAGCGACCTAAATCTATCTTGTGTAGCCCCCTGATTAATCAAGGTAAGTTGGTAGGCATTTTATACCTAGAAAATAATTTAACAGCGGGGGCTTTTACGCGCGATCGCCTAGAAGTCCTCAACATCATTTCCGCCCAAGCTGCGATCTCCATCGAAAATGCCCGTCTCTATCAAACTTTAGAAGAAAAGGTGCAACAACGCACCGCCCAACTCGCCCAAGCAAACCAGGAAATTAGCGGCCTTAACAACAAACTTAAAGCCGAAAACATCCGCCTCAGTGCTGAGTTAGAAGTCACGAAACGACTGCAACAAATGATCTTGCCCAAACAATCAGAACTAGATAAAATTAAAGGATTAGAAATAGCAGGATATATGCAACCTGCCGATGAAGTTGGTGGCGACTACTACGACGTGCTAACCCAAAATGATAAGGTAAAAATTAGCATCGGCGATGTTACCGGACATGGTTTAGAAAGTGGCGTATTAATGATTATGGCGCAAACCGCTGTCCGCACTCTCCAACAAATGAACGAAACCGATCCGGTGAAGTTTCTTGATGTGTTAAACCGCACCCTTTATGCCAATATCGAGCGCATAGACTCGTCTAAAAACATGACCTTGGCTTTGTTAGATTATCAAGATAGTAACTTTACCATCAGCGGTCAACATGAAGAAATAATTGTAGTCCGTACTGATGGTAACATCGAACGGATCGATACAACTGAGCTCGGCTTTCCTGTCGGATTAGAGGAAGATATTGCTGATTTTGTTTCCCAAGTTCAAGTGCATCTTAATCCAGGAGATGTAGTAGTGCTTTACACAGATGGAATTACCGAAGCTGTAAATATAAATAAAGTGTATTACGGCATAGAAAGATTGTGCCAAGTGACTAAAGAAAATTGCCACAAAACGGCTGAAGAAATTCGACAAGCAGTAATTGATAATCTGCTGCAACATATTGACAAATATAAAGTTTTTGACGACATTACGTTGGTAGTCCTAAAACAGAAATAACGCAAGTTGGTAATTGGTAATTGGTAAATTGTTTGAGCGTCCGACAATCGAAACCGACTTCACGCCCAACAATTTTGGAAATGGTGCGCGGACTCAGGAAGGTGCGATCGAAAGCTGAGCGCCACGTCTGTGCTAAAATCCAAAATTCCTCAAACACATCAACCAACTTGTGGTAAAGTTTTGTGTCGATCGCCCGTTAGCGGAGTCCTCCCAGAGGATCGGTCAAATATCAATGCAAGTTCAGTTAAACGCGCTCACAGCAATGTTTTTGCCAATTTTCCCCCTAGCTCAAACAATCGCCGCACCTCCCGCCCAACAACAACTGATCATCGAGCCAGAAGCCCCCCTACCCGAAAACGAACTGGATTTACCACCACAGCCCAGCAGCAGCTTGCTAAAAACGATAACTGTGCCCCAACAAGTGCGCGTTTTACCGGGAAAACTCGACAACATCCCGGTTTTCAACAGCAACAGCCCGGAAGTCGTGCAAACCGAAGGCATTTTGCTCTCCACATTTCCCCAGGAATCAAAACAAGTACCTTCGGCTCATTTAAACTTTGCCTTCAAAGGCCGATTTGACATCTTCGCCCACCACATCGCCAAGGCCAAAAATCGCGACCAAACTCGCACCTTATTTCAAGGGATTATCGTTCACAATCCCAATTCTGAACCTGTCACTTTAAAAATATTACAAGGAGCGAGTTATTTAACTCGGCCCGATGCTTTGTTTGTCGATTTGCCGAACTATTTAGAAAATCGATTCGGCACTGTGTTTGCGGGGCCTGGAAGCCGCATCACGAGCGATGTATTGCGGGGGTTCAGACAAGCCATTTTGCCCGCTGCGATAGAGATTCCGGGCAATCAGAGCCGAATGCTGATGAATTTGCCGATACCTGTGGGGAATGTCACGCCTTCTTCCAACGGTCGATCGACCTTGATGCGAATGTCGAGCAGCAATTCGGTTTATGTCGCTAGTTTAGCGATGTTTGCTCCTACAACTCCAGAAGGAGTAGAGCAATATCCCACATTAGAAGAGTGGGAAAATATTTTAAATACTAAAGGTTTAGCGGGACCCAGAGATTTAGCACCAACTCCCAGAGGCGAAAATCCGGTGCAAAAAATTTATGGCCGCGTGGCAGGAGTAGCGGAAGGTTCCCAGTGGCAAGCTAAAATTACGGACAATTCGAGAACTGATTATTTAACAATTCCCAAGCGCGGCGAGTCATTTTCCTATGCTTTGAGTACAACGGACACGGGTACTTTTGGGACTGGCCAAGTTCAAAGCGCTAAAATGTTAGCTCGCTATCCCGATACTGCTTATTTTGCTCACGGTAATTACGGCATTCAATACAACTTAACTTTTCCGCTTTACAACAAATCTCGTGAATCTCAATCTGTTAGCATTAAAATGCAAACACCGATTAAAGCAAATACAGAAGCGGGGGGATTGATGTTTTACGATCCTCCCGAAAATCGGATATTTTTCCGAGGCACGGTACGGGTGATGTTTAAGGATGATACGGGCAAGACTTTGACGCGCTACATTCACATTGTGCAGCGGCGGGGACAGCAGGGGGAACCTTTGGTGAATGTGAATATGAAGCCGGGGGAACGCCGTTTGGTGCAGGTGGATTTCTTGTATCCGCCGGATGCGACGCCGCCGCAAGTTTTGACAGTGCGATCGAGTAATTAGTTTGTAGTCAGTAGTCAAAGGTTTGTAGTGAGGATTTTAGTCCGCATCAAGAAAAACTAAAATGTAGTCCATTTGGCTTTTTTTTACCTGCTCACGCACTTGCCCATGTAGCACTCTCATCAGCTCTTCTATCATTCATTCCCTGTGCTCGCCACTGCAAGTAAAGCCAATATACGGCCCTTGTAAGGGAGCCAATCCTTGGGTAGGTCTTACCAATTGCAGCCATTTTTTAGTTGATAGAAGATTCCATCTAAGATTTCTCTTTTTGTCCAGTTACATGGTTTTAGTTAGCTTCTTCCTGGGCAATATCTCATGTAGTATGGGTTCAATTATTTCCCATTCTGAATCCGTTAGACTGCTACAATAAGGCATGGCTGCTGCTGGATAATGCTTTTGCGGTCACGTATAACAGCGTAAAAGATGTCAAACGGGTTTTATAGAGGCTCAAAACCTTTGCACCTTGGTTGTTCGTCTCTGGCTAAATTTGGGAATTCACCAATAAACCTACTATTTTTCAAGCTGTGTAGCATCGTTTTTCCACTGCGTACACTTTTTCAGCAAGCCCTAAGTAGAAATCATTGACAAACGTCTTCAGATGAAACCCTTGCCTGACAAGGCTTTCAGAGATAGCGTGAAAAGTAAGGACAACATCCGTTGCACCAAAAAGTCGCGCCACTCCGTTCTTAGATTGAACCCGATCGCCTTTGACCAGTTTGTTTGGTTTAAAATATAATAAAGTTTTTCCTGAATCATGAGAAAATAAATTTTACTGGCATATCTATAGGGGAACATCCATCATGGCAAGAAGTAGTAGCGGATTTTGGAGCGATTTCTGGAAGTTTTTAGTTCAGGGAAATGTCCTTGAACTGGCAGTTGCCGTCATCATTGGTGGAGCCTTTGGAAAAATCATTGATTCTTTAGTCAAAGATATTATTACTCCCATTCTTCTTAATCCTGCTTTAACGGCTGCGGGAGCTAAAGACCTGGAAAGTTGGGCACCAGGAGGTATAAAATGGGGTGTTTTCCTGGCATCTGTAATTAGTTTTGTGATTATCGCCTTTGTTATTTTTCTATTACTCCGAAGCGTAGAATCTGCAAAAAAAAGATTAATTCGTCGGCAAGCAGCAGAAGCAGAAGCAGAAGTTGCACTTGTTGATGCTGCTACTCTCAACCAGGAAAAGATGACAGAAGTTTTAGAACGCTTAGCAAAAGCATTGGAATCGCGTGGTATTTAGAGACTACGTAAGTAACCAAACGAAATTAATTAGATAAAGACTCTTTACCTTGTAAGGCTTTCAGGGGATATTTTGTGTGATTAATTTTGTACAACTACTTAATACTTGATTTTTAGGGGATGCAGGCAAAAGTTTAGGCTGTTATCTCCTTTTTTGCACACTCACACTAAAGATATTTCAAAAGCCTTCTTTGCGATTTCGTAACCGGCATCCTGAATCCAAAGTTTGGTGGTGATAAACAGTATTTTTCATAATTTTTCTTTTACGTGTTTCCGAATTGCGTGCTTTTTTAACGCTGAGAAATTACACGTTATTAACGTTCAATTTGGAGATGCTTTCTTTATTATCGAGGGTATGGCTGTAGGCATAGTTCAGCCCTATAGAACCCATTTGACATCTATTCCAGACTTATTACCACAACTAGGTTTGGGGCGAATCAGTAGAATCCTAAATTTAGGCTAGAATAGTTGCCCTGTAAGGATTTCACAAAAGATGTCAAATGGGTTCTATAATAATAAAAATCATTTTTGCAATACTGAGATGTTCCTGACTGAAGTCCTGACTACGAACCTCAGAGTAAGGTTTGTAGTCAGGACTTTAGTCCTAATTAAAGTGTCAAAGATTGAGGATTTGTCTCAATCAATTTGGCTAAATCTTGCAAGAAAGATGCAGCGTCAGCACCGTAAATAATCCGGTGATCGCAAGTAATATTCACCTGCATTTGGCGCTTCACTCCCATCAAACCATCTTCATTAGCCACTACTTGCGGCCGCGAAGAACCGATCGCCAAAATCGAGCCTTGATTCGGTGGCAAAATCGCGTCAAACTTGTCTACACCAAACATTCCCAAATTGGAAAGAGTGAAAGTTCCCGTGCTGTACTCATCAGGCTTCAACTGCTTGGTGCGGGCGCGATCGACTAAATCCTTCCAAGTGCGCGAAAGCGAATAAATATCGAGGCGATCGGCATTTTGCAACACCGGCGTAATCAAACCACCGCCGTCCATCGCCACAGCTACCGCCACATTAATATCAGCACGGTATTGAATCCCGGACTCCACATAAGAAGCATTCAGCAGAGGATGTTTTTGTAAAGTTACTGCTACAGCCTTCGCCAGCATAGCCGTCATCGTGACGCCCTTCGACTTAATTTGTTTGTAGAGTTTGTCGAGATTATCAGTAGTAATTGTGTAACCCACGCGGAAAGACGGCACGCTCAAACTTGCTTCCATATTCCGCACCACCGCATTTTGCAGCGCATTCATCGGTACTCTTTGGCCCGAAAGTGCGATCGCCGGGACTGCTGCGGGGGCGGGTTTGGCTGCTGCGGGGGCGGGTGCTGCGGGTGCCGGTGCGGGTGCTGCGGGGACTGTTACCGCTTGCTGAACCGGTGCGGGTTGGGCTTTGCCGGCTGCTGCTTCCACATCCTCTGCGACAATACGACCGTTGGGCCCGCTGCCTTTGATAGAATTCAAATCTACTTTAAATTCTTTGGCTAACTTGCGAGCGCGGGGAGAAACGACGCTGCGGCCATTTTGGCGACTAACATTTTGCTGCAAACCTGCTGACGATGTAGCTGCGCTGACAGGAGCGGGGCTGGGAGCCGGGGCGGCTGCTGCGCTTGGGGCTGCGGCTCCTTGCTGCTGAGCTGTGGCGATTTCGGCTTCTGTTTCTGCTACGAGGGCGATTGCTGCGCCCACCGGAGCAACTTCGCCCGCAGGTACGATAATTATTGCTAAATAGCCTTCGTAGAAAGACTCCACGTCCATGTCGGCTTTGTCGGATTCAACGACTACCACCGTTTCGCCTTTTTCTACTTTGTCTCCGGCGGATTTGACCCAGGAAACAATTTTGCCCTCTGTCATTGTTGAACTCAGGGCTGGCATGAAAACTTCGCGAATCATCTGTAAAAAGTCCTTGTGTGTTGGTAATAGGTAATAGGTAATCGGTATTTGGCAATTGATAATTGGCGACCGGCCACCGGCAATACTTATTATTATGCCAGTCTCTCGAATTCTTGATGTGTGACTGTTGACTCAAAATCAATTGCCAATTACCGATCGCCAATTACCACTTACCAATTTCTAAATATCACCTCGAATTTCTTCGACTATGCCGTCGCGGAGGAGAATTTCTACTTGCATTTTTTGAATCAAGTTTTCTCCCAGCCCGACAGTGAACGTGCCGTCAATTTGACCTTGACTCACTTCTTGCTCGAGGTCTAGCACCTGCACTTGCTGAAGCTGTTGCAGGTTTTGGTTTTTCTGTTCTAGCAGTTCGCTTTTTCTTTGATTCACCTGCACTTGAATGTTTTCTATTTGCTGCTGTACTTGCGGGCCTGGGGGCTGTAGATTTTGCTGTTTGATTTCTGAAACCATCCGCTGCCCTTGCATTTCTAACTGTTGTAGCTGAGAGTCTATTTGGTTGATTTGGGCTTGGAGTTGCTGTTGAGCTTCTTCTTTCCAGCGGGGAGTAACGACGACTTTAACGTTAATCGATCGCTTCAAGAGTAATTGTGGTTCCATAAAGTTGTTGCTTGTCAATTAGGAATTAGGCATTAGTCTTGGGCCATTAGTTGGTAAATATGAACTAATGGCCCAGGACTGAGGACTCGGACTCAGGACTCGGGTGTTGGGATAATTTTTTCTTTTCCATTCCCCAAGTCCTGCGAATATTTCAAAACATCCCGTCAATCATATCGCGGTAGTGTTGCGTCACAACCGGGCGCTTAATTTTCAGGGTCTGGGTCAACATTCCATTTTCGATCGAAAATGGCTCCTGAATCAACCGGAACGTGCCGATGCGATCGTCCGCGCGGTATCCAGGGCGATTTTGCACCTCTCGGTTCAATTCTTGGCGGAATAAATTTTGAATTGTCTTGCTATTCCAGTCAATTTCGTGTAAAGGGGGATTCTGAGTTTCTGCCCATTTCTGCACAGCTTCTGCATTGGGGACAATTAAGGCGCCGACGGATTTCTGGTCTTGACCTACTAGCATAATTTGGTCGATGTAGGGGCTGCGGACGCAGGCGTCTTCTATGGGCTGGGGTTCGATGTTTTCACCGTTGCTGAGGACGATCGTATCTTTGGCCCGCCCGGTCAAGATTAAGTCGTTCCCCGGTGTCAGCCAGCCCAAATCGCCGGTATCGAACCAGCCTTCGGGGTCGATCGCCTTGGCAGTCGCTTGGGGATTGAGATAGTAGCCCTGCATAATTTGCGGCCCCCGCGCCAATACTAAGCCGCGCTGGCCTGTTGGCAGTTGCTGTCTGGTTTCTGGGTCTACTATTTTAATTTCCGTATGGGCGATCGGTTGTCCAGCGGAACCTTTAAGATTGTGCCAAGGGCGGCGGACTGTTAAAACCGGCGAAGTTTCGGTTAAACCGTATCCTACCAACAAGCCGATATTCGCTATTTCAAAGAAATTGTCTAAATGCGTTGCCAAAGAACCGCCACCGCTAATCGCCCATTTTAAGCGTCCCCCTGTAGCTTGCCTGACTTTTTGGTAAACCAGTTTTTCGGCGAGGGCGTGCACGGGCGACAACAGAATGCTTTTGGTCCGGGCGATTAGTTTTTCAGTAGCAGAAGCAGGTTTTAAATTGAGAGTTAATCCTTGGCAAATGCGGCGGTTCTCGATGTATTGCTGGCTGGCAGATAACAGGAAATCCACCAATTTTTGTTTGTTAGGCGGCTGTTCCCGAAATTGCTTTTGTACGGCCTCATAAATCGATTCCCAGATGCGCGGAACGCTGACCATGTAATGGGGTTTGTAAGTTTTAAAGTCTTGTTTGAAATAGCGAATATTGGTGTAAATTTGCGTGCATCCTTGGGAAAGCAAGAAGTATTCGACGCTGCGTTCGTAGGCGTGCCAACTAGGCAGAATGCTGAGGGCAGATTCCCCGGCTTCGGGCTGGAGAACTGTGCCCAAGGTGGTGAGTTGGTGCAGCAGGTTCCCGTGAGTCAGCATGACGCCTTTGGGTTTGCCGGTGGTGCCGCTGGTGTAGAGGAGGGTGGCGAGGGTTTGAGGCTTGTGGTTGGTGGGTTTGAGGGGGCGGTTTGCCCCTGTGGTCATGACTTGGGAAAATTTGACTGTGCTTAGGGTTTGGCTGGTTTCCGGTTCTTCGTCGGAGAGGAGGACGATGAGTTGGATGGGCAAATCCGGGAGGCGGTGTTGCAGTTTTTTGAGTAATGCCAGGTTTTCGACTACCAAGGCGGTGCTGCCGCTGTCTTGGATGATGTAAAGGAGTTCTTCGGGGTCGGCGGTGGCGCCTCGAACGGCGTTGGCGGCCCCGGCCATCATGATACCTTGGTCGGCTATCAGCCAGCGGGGGCTGTTGTCTGCGAAGAGGGCGACGCGGGGAGGGACTGCTTCTTCGGGATTTGGTTCGATGCCCAGGGCTTGGAGGCCGGCGGCGAATTGCTGGATTTGCTGGTAGAGGTCGGTGTAGGTGAGTTTGATTTCTGGTTGGCTGTGGGGGTCGTGGAGGGCGACGGTTTGACCGAATTTTTGTTTGACGATCGCCCAAAATTCGGGTATCGATCGAATGGAACTGTAATCGATTAGCTTGCTGAGGTTAGCGCGATCGCGATCGGTCATTTGAGATGATGTGTAAGATGCTGGGCCGTTCATAGGGTATTTTCCTGAGTTTTCGGAGATAAAATTATTCAGTATAAGTTTAATATCACAGGTATTTTACAACTTTGTGGCACTGTCGTGACAGTTTGTCAACCTGCCGTTGTCTATTTAGATAATTAGAGATACAAAATGATGACAGTTATAGTTGCACAGAAATACATGAATTTATCAAGGTTGATACTAATTGCTTTAAGTGCGATCTGCCTAGCCTCATGTGGAAATAAGCCTTTCAAGTTAGTCGCAGATCCGCAACCGGGAAACAGTGGACGAACATTCGCCGATTGGTGTCGCCAAAAAGCTGATTTGAGTCCCGAAGCTAAACATACTGTGGCTCTCCTGAACTTAGGGTTATAAGTTTATCTAATCAGAAAAGCAAGCTAATACGCGATTCCTAAAATTATTAAAATTAGAAAAACCATACCCTTGCCGCATTATCAACTTAATCCGATTGTTGATTCCTTCCATGACTCCACTTGTGGTGCGATGAAGAAAGTAGTTGCAAATTCCCTCAAAATGATTCTCAATTGTTGATGCAGATTCTCTAAAAAATACTTGTGCATGATTTAGCCATTCTTTGATTTTCTTCTGCCCTTTTTGGACCGTCAAATTAGTCTCATATATTTCTCTAAATTTTTCTTTCATCTCATATGCAATTCGCAAACATTCGGATTTTCCTAGTGTCAATTCTAATTTATCAATCTGCTCTTGATTCAAATTTACTCGATTACTTAATAATAAATATTTACTTTGCCTATCTGTTATTCCGGCTGCTCTACGTAACTTATTTAAGTCTTTGTTAACTACTTTCATTACATGAAAACGATCAATAATAACTTTGGCGTTTGGGAATACTTTTTTGATAACTTTAGGGAATCCTCCCCACATATCAACACTCACTTCCTCAACTTGTTTACGAACTTCAATTGGTTGTTCTATAAGGACTTCAATGATTTCTTCACAGCGATGAGAATCAATCATCTCAATTAAATTACCTTCGCCCAGGTCACTCACAACAGTCACAAAATTTCCTTGACCTTTTCGCATACTTATCTCGTCGAGACCAATTCGTTTAACCCGTTGCCAATTCGGTTTTTTTTTGAGGGTGTTTACCTGCTCAAATATTCCTTTTATTTCGTCATAACTCAGTCCTTCTTCTCGTTCAATTTGCTCCATGCTCGATTGTTTTACACGCTCATAAATATCTTGTTCATATCGTTGAGTATGCCGTCTTTTAACGTCCAAAAAATCTAATCTTTCTGTGGGATACCGTTGACAAAAAGGACAGTAAAACTGCCGTCGTGGGATTTTTAGATATACAGGACGACCAAAAACAGACAAATCTCTTACTAAAATTGGTCGATTTTGATGCAGTTTTTCGGTAGGATTGTTACAATGATGACAAACAATTCCTTCTGATGAAATGCTCAGTGCCAAGAAAATTTTTCCCTCAACTTGAGTACAAGTTTCAACCCTGACTCCAGGCAAGGCTAATAGATAGTCTAGATGGAAGCTCATAACGGTAAATGTATTAGTAGGTACATTTTACACCATAAACTCAGGAGAGCCCATACTGTTGAGGAACTGTTGAAGATAGCCGGGACTACTGAGTGCGATGCTGCCGATCGGAAACTTTCGAGTCTCCCGGGACTCGGGCTGATTGATGACCATAAAATCAGCGATATCAAACCGCTAGAATCCTTGACTAACCTGACTGTGCTCATCCTCATTGGCAATAAAATCAGCGACATCAAACCCCTAGAATCCTTGACTAACCTGAAGCATCTTGTCCTCAGCAACAATCAAATCAGCGACATCAAACCCCTAGAATCTTTGACTAACCTGAAGGAGCTTGGTCTCAACAATAATCAAATCAGCGACATCAAACCGCTAGAATCTTTGACTAATCTGACTGTGCTCAACCTCGATAGCAATCAAATCAGAGACATCAAACCCTTACACTCCTTGACTAAACTGACTCGGCTCCACATCATGGGAAACCCGATCGCACCCAAGACTTGTCCTCTCAAGCCCGAGTCTATCTGTCAGTGGTAACTTTGAAATTAAATGCTCAAACTTTTATGAATTGGGTGGCTTTTTCAAACGCGAGCGATAATCCCCTCCCACAGTTCGGAAATAGGATGCAATTTGCCTTCTTTAATTTGCTGGAGGGATGTGCGGAGGCTGGCTAGAATAAGTCCCGCTGGTTCGTCATCGGGATCTGCGGGCTGGGTGACGATATGGCGGCTGATTAATAGTTGGTAGAAATTGTCCACAGACATTACAGCAAGTTGAGCGGATCGATCGAGACTGAGGCTGTGCTGCTGATAAAGTACGATCGCGAGTTCTATCCTCACATCGGCTTCAGTCAGGGGGAGATTGTCGGGAAGGTCGATCGTAATCTGCATGATTTATAGTACATTTTAATTTCAATTGTCTCTGAAGTGCGATCGTTTAATTTTGCAATTCGGGTTTAATTTTGTTAACAGGACTTACCCACAGACACTATCTGTAGGGCGAAGCACACCCCACCTGATCCCCACAAATAGTGTAAAAATTGCTCCGCATAAGTCCTATTTAAGCGACCTTACGCGGTGCATCAACCATCGGCGCAGTGCCAAACAAATGTTTGAGATAACTGCGACTGAGTTCGCGGTTCCAGCGTCGCAGCCGCACCATCACTCGCGTGAATGTAAAAGTCAATTCCAACACCAAAGAAAGCTGTTTGAGACTGAGTGAAGTATTAAACACATCATTGCCGTGCGTGCGTTCAATCTGATGGTGTTTCAGCAAAGCAATCAAGTTTTTGGTAGAGCCTTTTAGTTGGTTGAAGTAACTCTGGGAGAAGGCCCAGCGGCTGAAACCCCAAAACTTAGCCAAATGATTGATTTCATCCTGTAAAGGCTGGGAAATTGCCTGTTGCAACGCTCCTGTTGAGTGTACCATCAACCATAAGTAAACAGAAGTAGCTCCCCACTCGGTACTCAGGCGACTAATCACGTGTTTATAGGTATCTTGCCAAGCGTCACCTGTGGATTGACAACCATTCACAGAATTGGGTTTAACTTGCAGTTTTTCCGCTGTAAGTTGCTGGTAAATTTTCCTAAATGTTGGGCAATGTTGGCGTTCTTCTTTTTCCCAGACACCTATCTCTAGAATGTTGCCATTGGCATCAAAAACTCCTCCCATAAACCGTGCCATTTGCGGGTAAATATGCTGTAAGTAGCACCAGCTTTCTCTACCGTAGCTGCGGATGGGAGCTTCAATTTCTGCCGCACTGGCCAAAATTTGTAAAAAGATTTCTGGCTTGACACCAATAATTTGGTTGCGATTGATTCCTTGCCAATCTATGGGTTCCCAAGGGCGGGGATGCGGGGTGGAAAATTGCTGGGGTAGGTCGGAAAGTCGATCGCTCAAAACTTCCAATGACATATAATGGTCGATGAGGGAGTTAATCCTGGCCCGACTTTGGAAGTAGCGAGGGCTTTGATACTGATTACCAGCCAAATCAATTGTATACACCTTACCAGTAGCTTTCATTGTTTCTGCCTGTTCGTGACTTTTACAGCTATTGTGCAAAAGGCATTTGGGAAGTCGCAATGAGTAACGTGCAGGCTGCTCAATTACTACGAGTTGGTTGGAGTTAGCCGAACTCAGGTGAAAGGGCATGAAGTAGGGTGAACTAAACAACACATGATAGCCGTAATGTGCGCCGAAGAGTAGCCTTCCTCCTATCAATTATCTGCGTTCATCAGAGTTCATCAGCCTACATCTGCGGTTAAAACCCCACATAATTTTGCCGCCACCAAGCCCGCACAAACTTAATCTCCTCAAACGTATAACGTTCTTCCAAAAAATCATAAATTGCTCTCAGTTTTTCATCTCCCATAACTTCAATAGCGTACACTATCGCCTGCTGGCGTTCCGATTCAACCAACAAATTTATATCAACTTCCCTGCCCATTTCCATCAATTCTATCAGATGCCCAGAAATAGTATTAGGACTCATCCCCCGCGCATTTGCGATTCCTTGAACCGTCAAACCTTGTCGGTATAATTCCCAGGTCTGCATCTGCGAATAAGACGCAACGTTGGAAAGATTGGGAAGATTAGCGACCTCAGAAGATGCAGCACCACTTGGCAATCCTTGTTCTTGGCAAAAAGTGCGAATTGCCTCCAAGAAAACTTTACCGTACTTATTTCGCTTGTTGCTACCAACGCCGTAAACTTCCTCGAACTCGGTGAGATTTTGTGGGCGTTTTTCTGCCATATCTCGCAAGCTTTTATCGGCAAAAACTACGTAAGGTGGTACAAATTGTTCGTCGGCAATTTGTTTGCGTAGTGTCCGCAGTATGGCAAATAAACCTTCTACTTCTACTGCCAAAGAACGAACTTTGCTCTGTACTTCCCGCTGGGGTTCAATGGCGATTTCAACTGTGCGCTGACGTTTCATAATTTCCCAACTTTTTTCATTCAGTTTCAAAATGGGAAACCCGTCTGTTCTTTCCTCTAAAAAACCTTGATTTAACAGTGAACGACTCAATTTTTTCCACTCTTCGGCACTTCTATCTTTGCCAATTCCGTAAGTAGAAAGTTGATTGTGCTGGTACTGCAATATTTTTTGATTTTTTGAACCGCGCAGCACGTCAATAATGTGATTCATGCCGAATTTTTCTTGGCATCGGGCGACGCACGACAGAAATTTCATTGCCTCAATCGTCCAATCTTCTACTGGTTTTTGGTTGCAACAGTTATCGCAAGTACCGCAGTTTCCGGGGAATGAATCGCCAAAATAACTTAACTGGATTGTACGACGGCACTCGGTGGATTCTGCATAGTTGATGACTCGACGCAACTGTTGGCGGGCAATTCGTTGTTCTTGCGGATCTGGTTTTTGCTCGATGATGTAGTCGATCATTTTGACATCGCCGTAGCCGAAAAATAAGCTGCAATGGGCTGGTTCGTTGTCTCGGCCGGCGCGGCCGGATTCTTGATAGTATCCTTCGAGATTCTTGGGTAAGTCGTAGTGAATTACAAACCGCACATCTGGTTTGTTAATGCCCATACCAAAGGCTATTGTGGCTACCATTACTTGCACGTCGTCGCGAATGAAGCGGGTTTGATTGGTTGCGCGATCGACATCGTTCATGCCGGCGTGGTAGGGTAAGGCTTGGATGCCACTTTGTTGCAATTTATAGGCAACTTCGTCAACTTTTTTGCGGCTGAGGCAATAGATAATTCCCGAACCGCCTTTTTTTTGGATAATTTGCAAAACTTCGGCAAAACTGTGCTTAGTTTTGGGGCGAACTTCGTAGTATAAATTGGGGCGGTTGAAGCTGGCGACGTGGATGTAGGGATTTCGCAGAGTTAACTGCTGGATAATGTCTTGGCGGACGCGCTCGGTGGCGGTGGCGGTTAGTGCCATAATGGGAATGTCGGGATATCGATCGCGCACTCGCTGCATTTGCCTGTATTCTGGTCGAAAGTCGTGCCCCCATTCCGAAACGCAGTGGGCTTCGTCGATAGCAAATGCCGAAATTCCTAACTTATTTGCTACTATATCTAAAAATGGTAAAAATCTCTCACCGAGCAAGCGTTCGGGTGCAACATAAAGCAATTTAATCTTACCTTCGAGAATCGCAGTTTCGCGCGATCGGGTTTCCTGAGAGCTCAAAGTGCTGTTGAGAAAAGTCGCCCCAATTCCATTATCCTGCAAAGCTTCCACCTGGTCTTGCATCAGAGCAATTAACGGTGAAACAACCACTGTCAATCCCGGTTTCAACAGTGCCGGTAATTGAAAACACAAAGACTTGCCACCACCCGTCGGCATGACAATCATCATATCCCGTTTTTGTAAAGCAGCTTCGACAATTTCCTGCTGTCCCGGACGGAAAGAGTCATAGCCAAAAAAATGTTTAAGAGCTTGTTCCAGGGACAGTGGCACAGAAGATATTGGCGGATGAGACGCTGGCATTTGCAGTAGTTGGTTGTTGGCTTCTCAACTATTCTATGCCTTTTGAGCACAAATACAGTTACAATAATTGAAAATCTCAATTTAAGCAGAAAAACTGATGCCGAAAGCAATTTGGAATGGTGCCGTTTTGGCCGAGAGCGACAAGTGCGAAATTGTAGACAACAACTATTATTTCCCCGCCGATGCCATCAACCGTGAGTATTTCAAAGACAGCAGCACTCACACTACTTGCGGTTGGAAAGGTGTTGCTAGTTACTACAGTGTCGAAGTCGGCGGACAAGTTAATAAAGATGCTGCTTGGTACTATCCTACTCCGAAAGATGCTGCTAAAAATATTGCCGGATATATTGCTTTTTGGAAAGGAGTTAAAGTAGAGGCTTAAAGCAGTTTCAAACTAAAAAAATGGGGCGGGTTGTGGGCGAATTTAGCGCTTAACCGGCCCCTTAAAATTTTAATCTTTTTCCCAAACGGCGACAGCTTCCGAACCCAAACCACGGCGAACAACAATCGGTTCGCTTGCTGTCAAATCGAGAATGGTGGAAACTTGATATCCCGGATCGGAACCGTCATCGACAATGACATCTACTAACTTTGAAAAACAGTCAAAAAGTTCAGCTTTGCCAAAACTTTCTGCTTTTCCTGCTGGCACGGGTGCTGCACCTTCATCATCCGTGGTAATGTGAGCGGATGTTGAAATAATTGGATTTCCCAAGGCTTCCAAAAGTGTAAAACAAAGCCGCTGGTCGGGCACGCGAATTCCAGTAGTTTTGCGTTTTGGGTTCATTACCAACCGTGGCACTAACTTGGTAGCTGGCAGCAAAAATGTATAAGGCCCCGGTATTAACCGCTTGATAATTCTGTATGCTTCATCGCTGACGGCAGCATAGTCGGTGATATTTGACAAAGAGGAACAGAGGAAGGTTAAAGGCTTATCATTGGATAGTTGCTTGATTTGCCGGACTCTTTCTACCGCAGACTTGGAGTTTATATCGCAGCCGATCGCATAAACTGTATCTGTCGGATAAAGCATCACTGCCCCATCTTTCAGAGCTTTGTTAATTTTCTCCATCCGGTCTCTTTGGGGTGCAACTGGATGCACTTCGTAAATAGTTGCCATGTTAAGATATTGCAGGCTAAGTGGGCGATCGAAATATCGAGTGAAACAATCAATGTTGAAAATTAATTGTTAACAATGAATAAAATAGCTTATTTTGACTGTCCAACCGGCATTGCTGGCGATATGTGCATCGGATCTCTCATCCACGCTGGCGTTCCTTTAGAATACCTAATCGAAAAACTCAATTTGCTCGGCATTTCGACAGAGTACCAGTTGCGGACGGAATTAGTCCACCGGAATACTCAACAAGCCACTAAATTTTATGTCGATTTAGCTGCGGATTTGTCGTTAAAACCCAAAAATCCCGCTACCGAACTCGATCCCTCGGAAACGGAATCTCCGACTTTTGACGCCCGCCACCACCATCATCACGGGGAAGAACATTCTCACAGTCACGGCGAAGCAGATGCAGAAATTAGTCACACTCATCACCGCAATTTACCCGAAATTGAGCAAATCATCGTCTCTGCAAAATTGCCTCCGCGCGTGGAAGCTTGGAGTTTAGCCGTATTTGGTAAATTAGCAGAGGCAGAAGGTGCCGTACACGGTATCCCCGCAAGCGAGGTTCACTTTCACGAGGTGGGGGCAACCGATGCAATTATTGATATTGTCGCTACTTGTTTGGGTTTGGATTGGTTGGATATTCAGGAGTTTTACTTTTCGGCGATGCCGACTGGTGCAGGTACGGTGAAGGCTGCACACGGCCGATTAGCGGTGCCGACGCCGGCGGTGATGCGGTTGTGGGAAACGCACCGAGTGCCGGTTTACAGCAACGGGATCGATCGCGAATTGTGCACTCCTACGGGAACTGCGATCGCCTGTACTCTCGCCGCTAGTTTCGGGCCGCCACCGTCGATGCAAATTCAGGCGATCGGTTTGGGTGCAGGTTCTCGAAACCTGGCAATTCCTAATATTTTGCGCCTCTGGATTGGGGAGAAGTCAGAAGGGGAGAGGGGGAGAGTGGGAGAGTGGGAGAGTGGGAGAAAGACGGCTACTAATTCCCCATTCCCGATGCCCAATGCTCAATGCCCAATTCCCAATTCCATAGAAACTATTACGGTATTGGAAACGCAAATTGATGATTTGAGTCCGCAGGCGATCGGCTATGTTTTTGATGCTTTGTTTGCCGCCGGAGCTCTGGATATTTTTACTGCCCCAATTGTGATGAAAAAGTCGCGGCTGGGGGTTTTGTTAACTGCTATTTGTCATCCAGAATTTGAGGAGGCTTGCGAAGCTGTGATCTTTCGCGAAACTACTACTTTGGGAATTAGGCGATCGGCTCAACAAAGAACTATTTTACACCGAGAAATCCAGACCGTTAAAACAGAATACGGCGAAGTCAAGATAAAAGTTGCGAAGTCTGGAGAAACGATTGTTAATGTACAGCCGGAATACGAAGATTGCGCGGAAATTGCCAGAATTAAAAATATTAGCTGGCGGGAAGTTCACCGCTTGGCGCTGCAAAGTTGGTACGATCGCACTTAATCAATTACACTGACTTACAAGAGGAATTTAGTCCCTGACGGGCTGACAACCCGTCAGACTCAGCATTATTGTGGAATATCTAAATCAGAAGAATCAAAACCTCTGATATTGTGTCGGGTAGATTACCCCTAATAAGGTAGGGTCGGGTTTACAAAAAATATCTGCCAATAACTGACAATCTCAAAAACCCGCCCTTTTAATCGCTTTTTCTTCAAGCTATTCTAGAAACATACTTGATTCCCGATCGCATTATGGTTGCCTTACCCGATCACCCATCGATGAGTGCAGAAGAATACCTAGCTTGGGAACCCACCCAAGAGGAACGTTAGGAGTATTGGGATGGCGAAGTAGTCGCGATAAGCGGTCAAACCCGCAATCACAATCGAATTACTATAAACTTTTTCAAGCTATTAAATGATAGCCTTAATCTCCCCTACGAAATTTACATTATAGATGTAAAAGTTCAAGTGGAACCAGGGCAAAATTATTTTTATTCTGATGTTGTTGTAACTTATGATGAGCATGATAACGATCCGCAATTCTCTTCCTTGATTATCGAAGTTTTATCGCCTTCCACAGAAGCAGCATATCGCGGTATTAAATTTGCTAAATACCGCCAATTTTTAACACTGCAAGAGTATGTTTTGGTGCAATTTAAACAGCCAGGAGTAGAAATTTTTCGGCGCAATCAACAGGAGGAAGGGTTTTTTCCGAGTATGTTTTGGGCGATTCCTTGCAACTTAAATCGGTGAATATAGAAATTGCAATCGCCGATTTATATCGCCAAGTACAATTTTATTAGTAATTTCGCTGTCCAGGGATTTAATATTAATTATCCTAGCGATTCTTTTAAGTATTGGAACGAACCAAGAAGACGCGAAGAGCGCGAATAAAGAACAGTATCTTCTTTTTTCTACTTCTTCGCGTCCGCGTGCCTCGCGGTTCATTTAATCTTACTCCCGATTCGTAAAAATTAGGTTTCTGAACCCCGATGCGTAAGTCCTATTTAAACAAACTGACCCGTTGGAGTCGATCGCACGCGACGAATTCCAATCACCGACGGCATAGGCGATCTGCGCGAATCATTCGAGATATTACTCGGCCACAAACTGCCGCGAGAAACACTACGAGTTTGATTAAAAACACCACCGTTCAAATCCAACATTTCAATTTGCCGACTCAGTACAGTACCATCATCGATCGGGCAATCTTCCCCCGGATGCTGCACCGCAAGCAATAGCGTATCTCCCACAAAAGTCGGCCCCGTCATTTCGCACCGATTCGGCCCGTAAGCAAACGGAATTACTGTTCCTGCATTCGGCCCAGAAGTCGGAATATAGAACAGCCAATTGTTGCCGAAAACTCCAGTAAAATCTGACACATTTCCCGTCTTTTTATGGTCGATCGTCGTTGGCTTTCCAGCCGCACCGACATCAAAACCGTTGTGCGTGCTCGTAGACATATCAGTCACACCCCAAACATTGCCTTGAGGGTCAAAAGCCAAATTATCTACACTAGCAAATCCCGCGCCAGAGACTGAACCCGCTTCTCCACCTTGGGCCAAACGCTGCCAGCGGAAAGTCAAACCTGCACCGTCTGGACTGTCTTCAATTATTTTGTAAAGTCCTCCCGACTGCTGGGTGCTGTTGACTGCGCTACCGTATTTAGCAACAGTAAAAATGCGAGAATCTGGATAGCCGTCGCTTCCCGGTGCCGCGTCCGTATAAGCAATGAAAACTTCCTTAGTCGTAGGATTAACTTCCAAATCTTCCGGCCGCGCCGTCGGAGTGCCACCAATCAAATTAGCAGCTAAGAAAGCATCAACTAAAACCGCGCCTTGGCTGCTGTAAAAATTAGCAAGAGTTTTATTGCTATAGCCAGGAAGTGCTGTTGCTTCATTGGTTGTATCTACTACAAAAGAACCGCCGTCTTCGGTTTGACCAGAAATTCCGGCGCGTTTGGGCAAGCGAGTATTGGCATCTCTTTGAGCTTTGCCAAAAGTTGCTAATTCTGCCTCGCCCACTTTAGAAGGACGCACCGGATTTGTCGGGGTATTTAATGTCAGTGGCAGCCATCTTCCAGTACCGTTGCGGTTGTATTGGGCAACGTACAAAACGCCGTCTTCAAATAATCGGCTGTTGTTTTTATCTGCGGGATTGGTGACAGTACCGTTGCTGACAAATTTCCAGGTGTGTCCGCCGCGCCGATCGTCCCCCATGTACCCTATTAACTTGCGGCCTGCTTCAGCGCGAATCGCGACGTTTTCGTGGCGGAAACGGCCCAACCATGTGTGCTTCCGGGGGCGGAAACTTGGATCTTGGGGATCGACTTCTACCATCCAGCCGTATTTTTCGCCGATTAAGCCGAATTCCTCACCGATAGTACCCTTGGCGTAGCCCGTTTGGCCACCGTTGGGTTTGATGTTTTCCTGAACCCCGACGAAGAATAGTTCGCTACCTTGGAAGTTTTCTTCAGCGGAGAGGATTGTGCCCCACGGAGTTGTGCCGCCGGAACAGTTGTAGGCTGTACCGATTATCCGGTTTCCGAGTCCGTCGGTGTTGACTTGCGCGAAGACTTGGGTGGCTGCGGGGCCCGTGCCCGTGAGGTACTCGTTATCCCCTTGTCTGGTTCCCCAGGAGGTGACATCTTTGTATTTGTCGGTACGCTGGCTGTTGATTCCGAGCCCTGAAAGTCCGTGAATGCGTCGGTTGAGGGGGTCGCCGGCGATCGCCTGAAATCTACCGTTAGACTGTTTGGTAATGCGAACGATCGAACCACCAAGATTGTACAGAAATTCGCCGAGGGTATCGCGATTTTTTACCGATAAGTCTATACCGAGGACAGCGCGATCGGTGGTGGGAAATGATGCCAAATCAGACGGCGCTTCCGGCGTCACTTTCGACATCGGAAAGCCTACATACTCGTGGTTAACCCAAAGATAACCGTCGTCACTGCTGCCGCGAAGGCCTACGAAGCCGGTGTAGTCGTTGTTGTAGCCGAAATAGTCTGCTGGATTGGGGAAAACTCGATCGCCCCAGCGGAGAATCACATACCGTTCGTATTCCGGCGGTACAACCACATCGTCAACAACGTTGTAGCTGGTTAATTTAGTATTCTGCGAGGCCGCCATCACGGTTCCCTGTCCGTTTAAGCCCGTCGGCATAAAGCTGGACATTTCTCGATAAATCGGCAGCGGGTGGGGAAGTCTTAACGGAGTGAAAGATAGCGGAAGTACAGCTTCGGCCGAGGTGGAATTGAAGCCGAATAGTGTTTTAGTTAGTTGAGGGGCAAGCACAGTGGTAGCTGCACTGCTGCCGAAGAAAATTAACAGTTGTCGGCGAGTTATTTTAGACATAAATTCCTTATTTAACCCAACATCCCTAATCAAATGATTCCGTATCCAACTTTATCATTATTAAATTAAGGGAAGTTAACCTGAAGGTTAATTAAAGTGGAATTATATTTGGGTTAATAATTGGTTATTTGTTGTTTGCTACCGATGCCCGATGCCCGATGCCCGATTTCAATCATCTCGAAAACCCGGATCATTTTCTCGGGATGTCGATCGACTAGGCGCAGGTGCATTCATCACTTGCGAAGACCCAGAATTTGCGGGCGAAGTATTGCCTTCTCTGAATCCCAGCAGGAATTGAGCATCCGCAAAATATCTAGTCCACTGTTCGATTCTCGCATCTTTTTGCCAGTCGTGGCGGGATACTCTCGATCGCAAAACTGGAACTCTTTGTCGGCTGCGATCGGCTGTAATGATGATTGTAACTTCTGTTAATGCCGGATTTTCTTGAAACTCGCGGGCGATCGACTCTTTCGCTAAATCTTCCGCCTGCTGCACTAAACTCGCAAAAGATTGACTGCCGTCCGAATCTAGGGTAAGGTAGCGCTCTTTTGTTTCAGCCAAACCTATTGATATACTTGCTGTTAAGCTGATAATTGCTAGAATGACGGCCGACAATAAGCGTAGGTACAAATTCATTATCTTTGAAACTAAATGCTGACAATTGTCAATCATAATCAATAAAAATTAACACCTTATTAAGTTCTGATTAAAATACTATTTTGTATAATCAGATTTTGCCGACAAGAGGGCTTGTAGGCTAGATAACTAAATCCTTCTTTATTCTTGCTTTTTTCCTTTACTCTCTTCCTTCTTCCTTCTTCCTTCTTCCGACTTCCATCCGTTACATCCCGTACATTGCTCGTTGCCCAACCTTCTTCTTTATGAAATCAACAAAATGTGCGATCGCCCTCGGTAGCAACTTAGGCGACTCCCTCGCCACACTCAAAAGCGCGATCGTAACCCTCAACAACACCCCAGGAATATCAGTAAAATCTCATTCAAGCTGGTATCAAACGGCCCCCGTTGGCCCGCCGCAACCCGATTACATTAACGCTTGCGCCATCCTAGAAGTTGCTTTAGAACCCGAACAATTGCTAGCAAAATTATTAGAAATTGAAATAAAATTTAATCGAATTCGCCGAGAAAAATGGGGGCCAAGAACCCTAGACCTAGATTTGCTGCTGTACGACAATTTAGTCCTAGAAACTCCGACACTGACTCTACCTCATCCCCGGATGACCGAAAGAGCTTTTGTATTAGTACCTTTAGCAGAAATTGCCCCGGGTTGGGTGCATCCGGTGACGAAAAATGCGATCGTCCAACTCCTGCAAACTGCAGACTGTTCCGGAGTGCAAAAATTTCCCTTGTAAAAATGGAGCAAAATTCACGGATCGTACCAGTAAAAAAAATGCAACCGTAGGTAAGCTCCCAACTGTGATAATTATCAGTCATTCCCCATCTAAAATCTAAAATCCTATGATATCGCCTATGATGTCTTAAATCGGTGCACTCAAACATTATTCGCTTGTCGCTTATGTCGATCGGTCAAGAACTACCCCAACTCCTCAAACAACGCCTATTTTACCAAGGGCGCAAATTTAATTTTGACGTGGCTACCCTCCGTCTTCCCAACGGTTCCGAAGGCGAGTGGGAATGTATTCGCCACCCAGGCGGAGCACTGGCAGTTCCCGTCACACCTGAAGGTAAACTCGTCTTGGTGCGACAATACCGCTTTGCCACAAAAGGGCGAATTTTAGAATTTCCCGCTGGTACGGTAGAAATCAATGAAAGCCCCGCCGAAACTATCAAACGCGAAATCGAAGAAGAAACCGGATATCGCGCTGGAAAATGGCAGAACTTAGGGCAATTTTTTCTCGCCCCCGGTTATTCTGACGAAATCATTTATGCTTTCTTAGCCCAAGATTTGGAAAAACTGGAAAAGCCGCCAGCACAAGACGATGATGAAGACATTGAAACAGTTTTATTCACCCCTGAAGAATTAGAAAAAGCTATTTTAGCTGGGGAACCAATTGACGCAAAATCCATTTCTAGCTTTTTCTTGGCCCGTCCATTTTTGACTTAAATAGGACTGACAGACAAACCCGGTTTCTTATAAAAATCCTGCGTCAAACCGATAAAAGTTAACTTAGAAACCGGGTTGTTTAACCCGCTTGTGTCCAGGACTGTAAAATCTAAAATCTAAAATCTAAAATCGAATGTCCGATATATCCAATCTAATTTTATTTTGGCACCGCCGCGACTTGCGTATTTCTGACAACATCGGACTGGCAGCAGCGCGCCAGCAAAGCCCGAAAGTTGTCGGAATTTTTTGTCTCGATCGCAATATCCTAAATCGCGATGACGTAGCGCCAGCTAGAGTTACCTACATGATCGGCTGCTTGCAAAAACTCTCCTCGCGTTACAGGGAAGCAGGCAGCCAATTGCTGATAATTCAAGATGATCCGATCCTAGGAATACCAAGATTAGCAACAGCTATAAATGCTCAAGCAGTATTTTGGAACTGGGATGTAGAACCCTACGCAAAACAGCGCGATCAGTCCGTATCAAACGCCCTCCAACCAGCAGGAATTCAAGTTCAAAATTTCTGGGATCAACTGCTGCACGCACCAGATGAAATTCGCAGCGGTACAGGGACTCCCTACACAGTTTATACACCATTTTGGAAAAAATGGAACAGTAAACCTAAAGCCCAACCAGTAGAGACACTGCCGATAACTTATCTGGAATTAATGACCGGCTTAACCGCCGAAGAACAAGCAATCGCCAACCAAGCAGGTGCAATGGAAACAGTACCAACAGCGTTGAGTTTGGGATTTATTTGGGAAAATCCATTAGTAATAGAACCTGGAGAAGATGCAGCGCAACAAAAATTAGAAGAATTTTGCGATCGGGCAATTTACCAATATCAAGGACAGCGCAATTTCCCCGCCATTAACGGCACATCCCAACTCAGCGCAGCCCTCAAATTTGGTGCAATTGGCATCCGCACTGTTTGGCAAGCTACCCAGATAGTAATGGACACTTGCCGCAGCGAAGAAGCGTCTACAAGCATCCGTACTTGGCAACAGGAAATAGCGTGGCGGGAATTTTACCAACACGCCATGTATAACTTCCCAGAATTAGCAGACGGCCCCTATCGTCAAGCATTCAAAGACTTTCCGTGGGAGAACGATGAAAAGCTCTTTCAAGCTTGGTGTAAAGGCAAAACAGGCTATCCTATTATCGATGCAGCAATGCGGCAGTTAAATCAGACAGGTTGGATGCACAATCGCTGCCGCATGATAGTCGCCAGTTTCCTCACCAAAGATTTAATTATTAACTGGCAGTGGGGTGAAAAATACTTCATGCAAAAATTGATAGATGGCGACCTTTCTGCTAACAACGGCGGCTGGCAGTGGAGCGCATCGAGCGGTATGGATCCGAAACCTTTGCGAATATTTAATCCCGCGAGTCAAGCTCAGAAATTCGACCCGGAGGGGGAATATATTCGGCACTGGGTTCCAGAATTGCGCCGTGTTGATACTAAATTTTTGCTAACAGGAAATATTTCGTCTTTAGAACGCAGACTTCTTCATTATCCCTCTCCTATCGTAGATCACAACGAGCAGCAGCGCAAGTTTAAGGAACTGTACACACAGCAAAAAAACGCAGATTAGACAGCTCGATTTTTGGCTATATTTAACAGTAAATTAAGTTGAGATAGCGCTGTAAACCCCTCAACTTAAAAGATGGTATCAGTTATAATAAACTTAAAGAAATCGGAGGTTGAAATGGTAACGCTGCAATTAAGGCAAATCAGTGTACCCCCAGGACATAGAGTGCTGTTCAATGATGTCAACTGGCAGGAATTTGAAGCAATTTTAGAAGAGTTGGGAGAACACCGTAGCTCTAGAATAGCTTACAGTCAAGGAACTTTGGAGATTAGGATGCCACTACCAGAACATGAATTCAATAAGGAAATCATTGGCGATATGGTAAAAATATTACTCGAAGAACTTGAAATTGATCGAGAATGTTTTGGTTCGACGACTTTTAAGCGAAAAAGTATGTTACAAGGAATTGAACCTGACAACTGCTTTTACATTCAGAATTATGCTCTAATGATTGGTAAAAAGCGGATAGACTTAACTGTAGATCCGCCACCTGACTTAGTAATTGAAGTCGATCTAACTTCCAAAACTCAACTCGATGCTTACGAAGCTTTGGGAGTACCTGAAATCTGGCGCTATGAAAATAACAAGCTTCAGATTAATGTGCTTCAAGATGGGAAATATGTTGAAGCAGAAATTAGTCCGATTTTTCCCAATCTGCCAATTATTGAAGCTATTTCTCAATATTGCGAACAAAGCCAAACAGTGGGTACGAGTCAAACTCTCAGATTGTTTCGGAAGTGGGTTAAAGACCAAATACAAAATTGATATGAAATCGCTATTCCACGCACTGGCTGTTAGAAATCCGGCTTATTTACGATCGCCCAAAAGCCATTTTCTCACAGCCCGCCTCCTAATTCCGTTGTATTTTTAATTTCGCTTTTGGGAAATAGAGAGAGAGTAAGGGTGTTGACCTTGAGCTCGATCGCCCACAAAAATAACATAAGTCCCCTTGTCCCCATAACCGGAAAATTCTACATTCCCCGCAGCAGCATTCGCCGGCAGCACACAGAAACGCCCCCTCGGCCCTTGAATCATCAAACTTGGAGCTCCAGCGGTTTGTACTGCAATCCGCCAGTAAGGCAAATCCTGCGTTACTTCAATGACGTGGTTCGGCCCTTGAGAGACAAAACCGCAGTCGCCGCTATTGTTCGGGCCGCCGGAAACTCCAGAAACTCCCAGCGGTTCGGGAAATCCCGGAGCAATTTGTAGCGGTTGGCTCCGAAGGGCGCCGGCATCCGCTAAAATCATTGCCAAGGCTAGGGTCACGATCAAGCTAAACCACAGTTTGCCGCGATCGCCCAGATAATGGATCTTCATGTTTCCTCACACAATGGCATTTGGTTCTAGTTCTTTGACGGTAGGGGATAATGGCGGTTCCAAACACATTAATCTAAAATAACTTCGGAATTTTTTTATGAATCCTCAAAATAATTTCAATTGGCAGCAAGCGTTGGGAGAACTAAAAGCTAAAGTAGAACGATCGCCACTCATCACACAAAATCCAGACAGCTATCAAGCCGTCGGAACCTTCTACAATCAATTACTGGACAATTTTCAAAGACTCCCCAAACCTGGGCAGGTGGCAGCCTTTGCCGTCGGAGCGATAATTGTCCTGACAGTATTCAATAGCATCGTACAGCTAATTTCAGCGCTGATGACTCTTGCCGTTCTCGGAGTGCTAATCTACATAGCGTATAAATTGGCAATTTCCCCCCAGTCCTCAAATACTAACGACAAATAATAGGAATTTCTAAATATGGCTAACCCCACCGCGCCCAGCGGCATCAATCAACCCGATCCGTCTTGGCAAACACAATCCAAGCAAATGCCACTGCTGGTTCGCAGGTGCGGCGCTTGGGCTGTGGAAATTTCGTTAATTGCGGCCAGCGCCCTCGTTCCCTTCAGTATCGGGGCATTGGTCAACAAGGAAACTGAAACCGTGCCGCTCAATTCCTCTGTAGCAGCAGCATCCGAAACCGTCGCCCGTACCTTGGGCATACCCGTGCGCGATCGCAGCCCCAGAGTCGCACCCCTAACTAATCTATTCTGGTCAGGGGCACTGCTGGCACCGGCAGTTTTAGCGGGGTGGCAACTGTTTTTGCTCGCCAGAACAGGTCAAACTCTCCCCAAACGCTGGTTCGGCGTCAAAGTTGTCACAGCGTCGGGTACTCCTCCGGGTTTTGGACCCGTGCTAATTCGCGAAAGTTTGGGGCGCTGGGGAGTGCCTCTGGGCGTCGCTTACGCCATTTGGCGCTTGAGTGGTGCGTTTCCTGATCTGCTGATTTTAGGGGGGCTGAGCAGCTTGGCAGTGCTCGCAGACGGCGCGGTTGCGTGGCGTTACAAACGGCAAGCGGGACACGATCGCCTCGCAAATACTTTGGTCGTCAATGCTCGATCAAATCAACTGTCTGCCGATCCTGTCAAGAGTCCAGATTGGACGGAGGAAGACGCGCAGATTGCGGCTTTGGTGGTGACTCCACAAAGCGGCCTGAAAACAAATGCCAGTTTGTGGAATTGGATGCGCCAACACCCAGGCACAACTTTAGTGATAGTTACCGTCGGCAGCGCCGGATTGATTTTAACTTTGTTTGTCGGCACTCTCATCTACACTCAAAGTCAAGCAAATATGCGGGATTCCCGGCAGCGGAACGACGAATTATTTGTAGCTTTAGTCAGCAAATTGTCTCCCACATCGGCTAGCGGGGCATCGGGCAGGCGATCGGCTATTTTGGCTTTGGGGGCCGTGGAAGACTCCCGCGCCGTACCCCTGCTAGCGGATTTGCTAGCTCAAGAAGACAACCGCGCCATGTTGGACGCGATCCAGCAGGCTTTAGTCAGTAGCGGGCCGAAAGCTTTGCCTGAGTTGCAGCGGTTGAATCAGGCCCTCAGCAACGACCTCGATTCCCTGCGCTTTGGCGGCAAGGCCCCGGAACGCGAGTTAGCGGCCGCCCGCCAGCGAACAGTACAAAGGGCGATCGGCAAAATTCTCACAGTGTATAGCAGCCAGCTCAACGGCGCGGATCTCAGCCGCACGGATTTAGCTCAAAGTCCTGCCGGCCCGTCTCAGTTTACTTTAGTTTTAAACAAAGTTGACTTGTCGGGAATTAAGTTGAGAAATGCCAATTTAACGAATGCCAGTTTGCAAGGAGCTCGCTTTTACGGCACCGGCGAAGACAGGCGTCCGGGTACATTTGATGATTGGATTTCTGACTTGAGTGGCGCTAATCTGGAAGGAGTAAATTTGGTCGGGGCGTCTTTGAACAGTGCTGTAATGAACCGCACTACTTTTGTGCGTGCTGTCATGAACAAAGCTAATTTGTCAAGCGGGAATTTGAATTCAGCTAATTTCAGCAGTGCTATTTTAATTGGAGCAAATTTACAGGAAGCACTGTTAAAAAATGCAAGTTTTACCGGGGCAGATATAGGAAGCGCGAATTTGTCGCGAGCGGATTTGTCAGGCGCGCGTTTGGCAAAAGTGAAGGCTCAAGGTGCCCAGTTGTCCTTGACAAATTTGTCTAAATCGGAATGGCAAGGTGCTGATTTGTCCGGTGCTGATTTGAGCGGCGCCAACTTACAAAAGGCTGATTTGACTTCGACTAAACTCGCCAATGTGAATTTAAAAGATGCTCAGTTGCAAGATGCGAATTTTCGGAATGCGGAGGTGAGTTCGGTTGATTTTAGGGGCGCGAATTTAGCTAGAGCAGATTTTAAAGGCGCTGTGTTTCTGGGGAAGGCAACTTCCGATCAATTTATTCAAAGTCCGACTGGTAGTAAATCCGGTCGATTCCTAGGAGTTGATTTTGCGGAGGCGAAAAATTTAGATAAAAGTCAAATTGCTTACATTTGTTTGCAGGGGGGGATTCATCCGAAGTGCCCGCAGAAGAAGTAAGGATTGGTTGTTAGCGAGTAGGGTAATACAGTCGCTCAAAGAACAGGTAGGGTAATTATGAGCGTTAAGCGAATCATTTATCTCATCTTAGCAATTTTGGGGCTGGTGCTACCTTGGTACTATAACTTGCAGTTTTTTAGCAATGTTGACTTGCTGGACTTTGTAAAGGAGAGTTCCGCTAATCTGGCTGCGAAATCGGTAAGTTTAGATTTGTTTATCGCAACTGTAGCAGGAAGCACTTGGATGTACGCTGAGTCAAAACGATTGGATATAAGTTTTGTAGGGCTGTACCTACTTCTGGGTGTGCTTGTTTCGTTTTACTGTGCTTTCCCGCTTTTCTTGTTTGTGCGGGAAACCAAGCTGGAAAAATCAAGCGAAGTCTCAATTTGAAAAGTTGTTTCACCGGTTAGTGCCGCGCAGCACAATAATTCGGTGCAGGCGATCGAGGTATGATATAATTTCCGGTAAAATCACCGTTATAGGTTTGTAGTGACGACGGAAGTGCTCAGAATTTTATTCGGATTAAATTCCTCACTACAAACCAACGTGATTGTTGTCGATCGAAGGGACATAATATTAATAGCAATTTCACTCATTTCTTGCTAAAAAAATTTGGGTTTAGTTTCGTTCCACTTGCCCAACCTACTACTGAATAGTTTATTGAAGTTGCTATTAAATAGTTCCCGGTTGCATCGGTATTTGTTCCAATTTCCAAACAGTCCGTTGTCCCGAAAGCATAATTTTAGTCAACAGCCAACAGTCAACAGTCAACAATCATGAGGACTGCAACCGGAATTTATATTACGCAATAGCATCCGAACTGGCAAGAGTCTCGAATTGCGCCAATAGCATTGCCTCACCATTATTTGGAGTTCCAAAAATTTTAGGTAACTGACCTGTTTCAGCGAGAACTTGTCTCACTTCTCGGTTAGATACATCGGCTAGATTTTTGTTATTTAGAATGGCATTAACCGCAGCGATACCCACACCTTGACCAACTGCGGCGTTGAATTCAACAATTCTGCCGACAGAACAGGCAAATCCTTCAAATCCAGAACAGGGACTTACCACTGCCAGGTTAGGAACGTTTTTAATTAATGCGTGGCGGATGCCAACATTAAAGATAGGTTGTTTAAAACTCAGAGTTTTAAACCATCCTAGATGAGTTGCTTTATCGCGAATACCCGGGATGCCTCCCCGTACATCAAAATGATAGCTAAATGTTGCCAGGGCTTCATTAGCAGGTACGCCACCTAACAGCATTTGTGTGCCAGTTAAAGGTTCTACCACTCCCGTCACATTGCCAGCGTGTCTGATATAAAGTTCTGAGGAATAAGTAACAGAAGTAGCTCCCAAACTCCTCAGCCAAGTTGTAATAAATAACATCTCTTTTTGCATATTAGCCGTGGGTTTGCTACCGCTTCTAGCTAAGGCTTCTGCTTCGCTGGCGGTGACTGCAAATAACAGCGCATTCCACGAAAGTCTATCATTTGGAAGTATGGCTATATTTCCCTCATCTAGAATTATGCCGGTTTCAGGAAAAGATAGTTTTCTTCCTCTAAAGGAGTGGTAAGCTACAGATAGAGCTGGCGATCGAACATCGATGTAATCGTTACCCGCCCACAGAGTTTTGAGATTGCCTTTAGTGTCGGTCATTTCCCGCCGGAGTTCTTCTGCTAGTTGGGCATCTTTGTCGGCAGCGTACAGCAAAAATTTTTGACTCTCTGCATCAGCCCGGTTGGTAAAGCGTTTTAGATAAATGTAATCGAATTCTTTCAGTGCTCTTGCACTGAGTCCTTGGGTTTCAAAAACGAGGGTGACTGGAAGTTCTGAATTAGGCAGACCAAATGTTTCAAATCCCTTCAGCTTTCTCACACCGGCAGCTTGAGCTAATTCGGCATTGACAGTGGCATCAATAAATTGCTTGCCGGCATAAACTACGCCTTGAGAGGTGGTTATACTGGCAATTTTTTGACCTTCTTTACTGACTGATTTAATTTCTACTTTGCTGAGGAGATCTGCCCCAGCTTTTACCAGCATTTCTTTCAGCGCTGCACTGGCTTTGCGGGGGTCAAGTGCAATTGCCTTAACGCCGGATTTTTGTAAAAATTCTTTATAGATTGTCGCCGGTGAACCAAAGGTATCTAACTTTAAAGATTGTTGAAGTTCTTCACTAATCTGACTTCTATCTAAATAAGCAAGACCGCCTCTTACCAAATGCCCGCCAATTCCTTCTTGCAAGCTTGCTTTCGACATCAGTAGAATTCGCGGAGAACGCTTTGTTCGGCGAAGATATTCTCTGGAGGCAGAGATAACAGCTAGAACTCCTGGAACTTCATCACCAAAACAGATGATATCGTAAGAACGCAGATTCATGACCATTATTTAAGAACCTCTGTTGATTTTCATGTTTTCGAGCTGGATCTCAATGTTTGCCGTCCAACTTTCTGTTTTTCCCAAATCTAGCTCGATCTTTCCTGATTTTTGCGATAAATATTCACACATTTCTGGAGGCAGCAACCGGGTTTTTTCCAGAAAATCCTCTGTTGAGGACGATCGAACTCTGTTGAAAAACCAGGTTTCTGAGCGTCTAGAGTCGGTCATTCTGGTACTCTTGATTGCCATCAGCCCAGATTATCAGGATCTATCCCCAACTCCCGCAATCGCTGAGCTAGTCGATCGGCGCGCTGGGCTTCCTGTTGGGCGCGCTGCGTGGATTCTTTCACCTGTTCTTCAGGACTCAGATAACGTTTTCCATCGGCATCATACCAATACAACCACTCTCTTGTCACCCCAGAATAATTTCCCCTTTCACAACCAATCCCTAAACCAATTTCAGGCATCCAAACTGGATTTCCTGGCTGTAACTCGTACTTCCCATTGACTAATTTGTGTACTTCCAAATGAGGTTTACGACGGCGGCGGGAAGAATAAATGACGTAATAAAGTACGCCTAAATCTTGATAAGTCTCCAATTTTGTGCTGTATTCCTTGCGATAAGTTGGGGAAACAACTTCTAGCACAAAAGTAGGCAAAACATTTTCATCCCACAGCACGTAACTGGGGCGCAATTCTTCGTCGTAAAATCGTTCTACTCCTAAACTTAAGAAAGCATCTGGGACAATGGGCGGTTCGTCAGGGTGATGATAAATACCCATATCTATGCCAAAAAACCAGTCCATGCGTTCTGCCCAAAGTATGAGCAATATTGCTTTTAACAAGCCTGGTATTAGTTCTTGCAGTTCGTTATCCACAGGCGTTTCATCAGAGTCTGGTAGTTCATCGGCGGAGGGCAAGTTCCTCGGCAAGTTGTACTTTAACATTGCGGCTTTCCTCAAAACTCAATAAGATTATAGCGTTGATTTGTTTGGCGATAGTATTTATTGAACGAACCGCGAAGACGCGAAGGAAAAGAAGAGAAGATGATAGGTAATTTTGATTTAGTTAATCTGAATAAATTTTTGTAAAAGATTTGCTGAGATTTACGCGATCGACTAAACTATGTCTAACCAGTCGGTTCTAATGGGGAGCAGCCGTTAGAGGAAACGGGGAAAGTTCGGTGCAAGTCCGGCGCTGTCCCGCAACTGTAATGAGAGTCTTGTCGCTTTCTGAGCCAGGATGCCCGCCGATGTGTTAATTTACATAGTCTCATCTGCGAGGTTCAGCGTGAAGGCCAGAAATCGGAAATTGGTCAGCTTGGGATTGATGGCTGGCTTGAGTTGTTATATTGTCTTGGGTTCAGCAACGCCCGCCGCAGCTATGCACATTTTGGAAGGTTTTTTGCCGGTGCAATGGGCTGCATTTTGGTGGATGGTGGCGTTACCTTTTTTTGCAGTAGGTTTGCGATCGATTACTCGTATTACAAAAGAACACCCCGAACTTAAACTATTGTTGGCTTTGGCGGGTGCGTTTACTTTTGTGCTTTCTGCTTTAAAAATTCCCTCGGTAACGGGCAGTTGTTCTCACCCAACGGGTACCGGTTTGGGTGCAATTTTGTTCGGCCCTTCGGTGATGGCGGTACTGGGGGCTTTAGTTCTGCTTTTTCAAACGTTACTGTTAGCGCATGGTGGCTTGACAACGCTGGGAGCGAATATGTTTTCGATGGCGATTGTCGGCCCTTTCGCTGCGTATTTTATCTATCAATTGCTGTTGCGAACTGGTAGCCAGCGGGCAGCAATTTTTTGTGCTGCGGCTTTGGCAGATTTACTGACTTATGTGACGACTTCGATTCAATTAGCATTAGCTTTCCCAGCAGCTAGTGGCGGTTTTATAGCTTCGTTTCTCAAGTTTGCTGGCATCTTTGCTATTACTCAAGTACCTCTGGCTATCAGTGAGGGATTGCTGACTCTATTGGTCTGGAACTGGCTGCATTCTTACGGGAAGCCGGAGTTAGAAACTTTGAAATTATTAAGACAGGAGTGAGGCGCCGTGAGTCAAAAAACTACAAAAAATCACCAATCTACTTCGCGGCAAAATTGGCTGTTGGCTGGCGCTGTGATTGTTCTGGCAGCGTTTCCTCTCGTTTTTGTGCGGGGTGAATATGGCGGTGCCGATGACCAAGCTAAGAAAGCAATTACTGAAATTCAACCGGGTTATAAACCTTGGTTTAATCATTTGTTTGAGCCGGCTAGCAGCGAAATTTCCAGTCTATTGTTTGCGTCTCAAGCGGCGATCGGGGCTGGCGTAGTTGGGTACGTCATTGGGTTGTATAAAGGCCGATCGCAATCTCGGCAGCAGTCTGATCATAAATCGTCGGAATGAACCATCAGATTGATAGTCTCGCTTATACAAATCGCTTGCGGGGGTTGCCGCCATCTCACAAGTTATCCTTTGCGCTCGCCCTTTTAATTCTGTCTCTAGTTTCTGGGGCTATCGTCCAATTGTCGATCGCCCTTTGGTTAGCCGTCTGGATCGTCATCTATGCGGGTATTCCGGGGAAACTGTATTTGCGGTTGCTGTCGCTACCGTTGATGTTTTTGCTGACAAGTTTGCCTGCTTTGGCGCTGGGTGCGGTTGCGGGCGATCGTATCCCTGCAATTGGGTGGGATATTTGCCAAGGTTGGGGGATTAGTGTCGGCACTTTTTATCTGTATGTGAGCCGCACTGGAATATACCAAGTGAGCTTGCTATTTGCCCGCGCCTTCGCATCCACAAGTTGTATGTATTTCATCCTCTTGACGGTTCCCTTTACCGAAATCTTGCAGATTCTTAGACAACTACGCTGTCCAGAGTTAGTCACAGAACTGCTATTACTAATGTATCGGTTTATTTTTAGCTTATTGGCGATCGCCGATGAACTTTGGATAGCCCAAAACTCGCGCTGTGGCTACCGCACTTGGAAACGGGGAATGAACAGTTTAAGCATTTTAATCGGGCAATTGCTTCAGCGAACTTTGGAAAACTACCGTCAAGTATCTTTGAGTTTAGCGTCGCGCGGCTTTAATGGAGAACTGCGTGTTTGGAATTCTTACCCTTACAAACCTTCGCGAAGATATACATTTGAAGCTTTGTTTGGTTGCACAGTTTTAACTTTGTTAAACGTGCTATTTCAACATTAAATTACTCGTTCCCAGGCTCTGCCTGGGAACGCAGAACCGGAGGCTCTACCTCCAATTTCCCTTTCGCCACACGAGGTAGAGCCTCTGGAAATTGGTTCCCAGGCAGAGCTTAGGAACCAGTCAAATTCCCTGCCGCCGGACTTAATATATGAATTTTATGAACATAATTAATGAATTTAATGAATTGACTTCAAAAGAAATCTGTTGAATTATTGTAGTCAACACTTATCTTGTGGAAATCCTATGATAAATAAACGACTCATCAAAAAAATAGTTTTTTTATTAATGGCTTCATTAAGCCTATTACTGGTAACAGTGACTCATGCAGCGGCCCAACAACTACCATTCTACTGGGATAATATTAACGTCATTATCGACGTTCAGACCAACGGAGATATGTTAGTTACCGAAACGCAAAAATATTTGTTCACAGCAGATTACACCAATGAACGATATCGCTATATTCCTTTAGATAAAGTCGATGAAATTAAAGATGTGACCGTTACCGAAAATAATCAAATAATTCCTAGTAGCACTGGAACTGAAAATAATCAACTTTGGATTCGTTGGCAACATAAATTAAAAGCGCCCGAATCACATACTTTTGTCATCAAATATAGAGTGCTAGGTGGATTGCAGTTAGAAGGTGAGAATACTCTAGTTTATTGGAAAGCTATTGCAGCGGGTCGTAAAGCTCCGATTAATAGCGGAAAAGTTACGGTGAAATTACCAGAAGCTTTGTCAGGGAAAGTTGTATCGTTTACGAATTTTGGTGCAGTAGCAGTTCCTCGTCAAGTAAATCCGAAAACATTTGAATTTGTGGCGAGTCAGCCTATTCCACCCGAACAAGAATTAGAAGTGCAGATTGCATTTCCCCAGGCGATTCTGAATATACCTCAACCTGGCTGGCAACAAACTCGAAACCAAGGAGGAGAAGGGTCTTTCATAAACAACATAATGGGTGTAATCGGTTTTTTGCTATTTGGTTTGGTATTGTTTGTAGCCTTAGGGTTTTTTCCGTTGATGATTCTTCTGTTTGTGTGGATTGTCAGCGTCATTATTTACCAAGAAATCAAGAAAGCAATCAATAATCGACGCTGCCCTCAGTGTAAAACGCTTAATCTCAAACGGACTTATCAAGTTTTGATTCGTGCAACTACTCGCACTTCAGGAAAGCAGCGAGTTACCTGCAACTGTGGAAACTGCTCTTACCATAACGAGTACGAAGAAGTAATTCCAATCATTATCATTAGCAATAATGGTGGCGGTGGTGGCGGTGGCGGTGGTGGCGGTGGCGGTGGTGGCGGTGGTGGTGGCGGCGGTGGCGGCGGTGGTGGTGGCGGTTAATATGAACGAGACTTACGCATCACAAGCAAAGAAACCGGGTTTTTACTGAATCTGCAGGTTGTAACCAAGTATTCTCGCCAAAAACCCGGTTTCTGACTACCCGCGCGTCCAGGACTATTGTTGATAATTTTCGTATTCTCGTTAGTTTAGCGGGCAGGATTTGAATAAGGGCGATCGCACTTTCTTACAGATTGTACGCTCGCTTGTAAATATTGGATGGAAATTTTAGTCACTCATTTTGAGATGAACCAATCGCACTTCCTGCCCAATCATATTCCAAATATGACTTTTATGAACATAATTAATGAATTAAATGAATTGACGTTCAAAGAAATCTATTGAATAGTAATTGTAGTTAACAACTTTTCAGTACATTTGAGCTTAAAACAGGTTAAAAACTATGACTAAATTAGGTTTTGTTCGCAAGCTTTTACCATTAGCGGTATCTTTCGCAACCGCGATCGCAGCAGCAGGCGCTTTTGCCCCGCCAACTTGGGCTCAAAGCAATCCGCCACCGCAAGTCCAGGAAGTTCAACCAGCCCAAGCAGAAGGATTTAGCATTCCAATTTGGATCTATCCGGTAGGAGCAATGTTCCTAGTTTTCATCTTTATACCCAAGATTGGCTGGACTTTGGGATTAATTGCGATCGGCGAACGAGAAGTGGGAATTGTTACTAAGAAATTCTCCGGCAAAAATTTGCCCTCCAATAGATTAATTGCTCTCGATGGCGAAGGAGGTTTGCAAGCAGATACCCTTCCTCCCGGCTGGCATTTTGGTTATTTTCCCTGGCAATATAGCATTCGCAAAGAACCAGTTGTTGTCGTTCCTCAAGATGAAATTGGTTTAATTATTGCTAATGACGGAGCTACCATTCCTTCCGATCGCATTTTAGGCAAAGTCGTCGATTGCGACAATTTTCAAAATGCCCGCAAATTCCTCACCGACGGTGGAGAAAAAGGACGGCAACTAGCCATCATCACCACTGGTACTTATCGGATCAATACGGCTGTATTTGAGGTGATTACTTCAGCTAATGCCGCTGCAAAGGGTATGGAACCTGCGGAACTTCAACTATATAAACTCGCTCCCGATCGCGTGGGAATTGCGAACGTGCTAGACGGGATTCCGATTGATGAAGGTGAAATTGCCGGGCCGATAATTCCCGGTCACGACAATTTCCAAAAAGCGCAATCTTTCATCAAAGGTGGCGGGCGCAGGGGCTTACAAGAACAGGTGATTTTATCGGGTTCTTGGAACCTGAATCCTTGGTTTGTGCAAGTTGAACAGGTAAAAATGACCGAAGTGCCGATAGGCTATGTAGGCGTAGTAATTTCCTATGTGGGAAAATCGCACCAAGACGTAAGCGGCGCGGCTTTTACCCACGGCAATCTTGTCAATAAAGGCGATAAAGGCGTGTGGGTCGAACCGCTTTATCCCGGCAAACATCCGATCAATACAAAAGTGATGAAAGTAGAACTTGTTCCCACTACGGATGTAGTTTTAAACTTCACATCGCGGTTCAGTGGAGAACACGGCTACGACTCCAAATTAAGTGCTCTGAAATTGCTTTCTTTTGACGGATTTACGTTTGAGTTAGAAGTTTTTCAAATCATTCATGTCGGTACCTTGGATGCACCGAGAGTGATTTCGCGGCAAGGTTCGATGCAGAATCTGATCGACCAAGTGCTGCGTCCAATTGTGGGCAATTATTTCCGCAATTCCTCTCAAGAATATACGATACTCGATTTCCTGATCGCGCGCAGCCAGCGCCAAGCAGAGGCGGCAGAACACGTTCGTCAAGCCCTGCGGGCCTACGACGTGCAAGCTGTGGACACGCTGATCGGTTTGATTTCGCCACCACCAGAGTTGATGCAAACATTGACCGATCGCAAAATTGCTCAGGAACAAGAAAAAACTTACGACGTACAGCGCATTTCAGAGTCGCAGCGTCAAGAATTGGTGCGCGCAACTGCGATCGCCAACATTCAAAATCAGGTGGTGGCGGCAGAACAAGGGGTGAAAATTGCCCAACTGAGTGCAACTGCTGCGATCGAACACGCAAGCGGTGAAGCAGAAGGAATTCGGCTGATGGGACAAGCAAAAGCGGATGCTTATCAAGTTGGTGTCAACGCTTTGGGTACGCAAAGTTACACGCTGCTGCAATTGATGCAAGCGGTTTCGGATGGTAGCGTTCGCGTTGTTCCCGATGTCACAGTCAATGGTAATGGCGGTAGTGGGGGTTTGTTGGACAGTTTGATGGCAATGTTGCTGCGGAATGAAAACAGTAAAAATGGAGGAAATGGAACACAATCACCTGTAATTAATGTCAAGAAATCTAAGTCTGTTGTTGTGGAACCTGTGGCCGAATCACCAGTAGTAAATGTGCATTCGCTGGAGTCGCCGGAGTCTCCTAATCATTCACCATTTCCTCAGTATGAGGCTATTGATGAAACTGATATTGATTCGGCATTTGGTGAATTGTTAGGTATTTGATCTGAGTGCAATTTGTAGAGAGGACAACCGTCCTCTCTGAAAGCTTTTTGTCTAAGATTTTACTATTCAGAGAATTAAAGGCGCAAAATTATGACGTTTATGGTTATACAGAAATACGTGAATTTGTCAAGGTTGATGGTGGTAGTTGCTTTTAGTGCGATCGGTCTAGGATTATGTGGAAATGGACTGTCGGTTTTAGCAGCAGAAACGCAAAGCGCAAACAAAACATTTGGTGATTGGTGTCGCGAAAAAGCTTCTCTGAACCCTGAAGCTAAACATACTGTTGAAGTGTTGTTGCGGAAATCTAAGACTACTGAGTGCGATGCAGCCGATCGGAAACTTTCGAGTCTCACGGAACTCTACCTCGACAACAATGAAATCAGTGATATCAAACCATTGCAATCTTTGATTCAACTGACTGAACTACACCTCAGCAGAAATGAAATAAGCGATATTAAACCGCTAGAATCATTGACTCAACTATATTTGCTTGAACTCGATAACAATCAAATCAGCGACATCAAACCGCTAGCATCCTTGACCCAATTGAGTTTTCTCGGACTCAGCGACAATAAAATCAGCGACATCAAACCATTGCAATCTTTGCGTGAACTGGATTATCTCAGTCTTGACAACAATCAAATCAGCAACATTAAACCCTTACAACCTTTGACTAACCTGAGTTATCTATCCCTGAGTGGAAACCTAATTACTCCCCAAATTTGCCCGATGACCATGCCAGAGTCGATCTGTAGTTGGTAACTCATAAATTAAATGCTCAAACTTTACTACTCTGAAAATGACAGGCACAAGATTATGACATTTATAGTTGGACACAAACACATGAATTTACCAAAGTCTATCGCAATTATTTGTAGTGCACTCATCGCTGTAGCATTATCTGGAAATGGAGTTTCAGTTTTAGCAGCCGAAAGCCAACCCGCAAACAAAACATTTACTGATTGGTGTCGCGAGTATGCTTCTTTGAATCCAGAAACTAGACAGACTGTTGAAGCACTTTTGGAAAAAGCAGGGACTGTTGAATGTGACGCAGCTAATCAGAAACTTTCGAGTTTCGCGTATCTCGTCCTCAGTAGCAATCAAATCACCGATGTCAAACCATTACAATCATTGACTAGACTGACTTGGCTCGACCTTAGCGACAATCAGATTACCGATATCAGACCATTGCAATCCTTGACTAGAATGGTTCGGCTAGATCTCCAAAACAATCTTCTCAGCGACATTCAACCCTTACAATCTTTTGCTAACCTGACTCAACTTAGCCTAGATACCAATAAAATCAGCGACATCAAACCCTTACAATCTTTGACAAAACTGACTAAGCTCGACCTAAGCAACAATCAAATCAACGACATAAAATCATTGTACTCTTTGACTAACCTGACTAATCTCGTCCTCAGTGACAATAAAATCAACGACATCCAATCATTGCAATCCTTGATTAAGCTAACTAATCTCACCCTCAGAAATAATCAAATCAGTGATATCAAACCAGTGGAACCCTTTAGCCAACTGACTAATCTTACCCTCAGTAGCAATAAAATCAGCGATATCCAATCATTGCAATCCTTAACCAACTTGACAGTGATTTACCTAGACACCAATCAAATCAGTGATATTAAACCATTACAATCCTTGACTAACCTCAAAGAGATTTACCTCAACAACAATCAAATCAGCGATATTAAACCATTGCAATCCTTGACCAAGGTATTCACCCTTAACCTGGACAACAATCAAATCAGCGATATCCAACCATTACAATCCTTGAGCCAGCTAATTAATCTGTACATGAGTAACAATAAAATTAGCGATGTTAAACCCTTACAGTCTTTGACTGACCTAATGTCACTCAACCTAGAAAAAAATCAACTCACCGATATCAAACCCCTGCAATCTTTGACTGAACTTCGTTATGTCTACCTCAGCGGAAATCCGATGTCTTCCAAAACTTGTCCTCTTCAGGAAGGGTCTATCTGTATTTGGGAACCATTAGGTTATCCTTAAATCCGCAAACTTGACATTTCTGAAAATTAGAGCCACCAAATTATGAGATTTATAGTTGGAGAAAAACACATGAATTTACAGATCGCAATTACTTGTAGTACGCTCATCGCTGTAGCATTATCTGGAAAGGGAATTTCTGTTTTAGCAGCAGAAACGCAAAGCGCAAACAAAACATTTGGTGATTGGTGTCGCGAAAAAGCTGATTTGACTCCTGAAGCTCAACATACTATTGAGGTGCTGTTGAAGCAAGCTGAGACTACAGAGTGCGATGCAGCTAATCAAAGACTTTCCAGTATCACGGAACTCGACCTCAGCGAAAATGAAATCAGCGACATCAAACCATTGCAATCCTTGACTAAACTGACTGCGCTCAATCTCGCCGCCAATAAAATCAGCGACATTCAATCGTTGCAATTCTTGACCAACCTGACAGATCTCTACCTCAGCGCTAATCAAGTTACCGATATCAAACCATTAGAATCCTTGACTAACCTGACTGTGCTTGCCCTCAACCTCAATCAAATCAGTGAAATCAAACCATTGCAATCCTTGACTAACCTGATTGTGCTCTTCTTGGGCAATAATAAAATTAGAGACATCACACCATTACAATTCTTGACTAATCTGAATCTGCTAGACCTTGAAAAAAATCAAATTAGTGACATCAAACCCTTGCAATCTTTGACTAACCTAACTCTGATAGACCTCAGCAAAAATCAAATCAGCGATATCCAACCCTTACAATCTTTGACTAACTTGTCTGAGGTCAACCTCAGCGGAAATGCGGTTCCCCTCCTAAGATTATCTACAAATGAACCTTCCCCGTCAGTCGCCCAAAAGCAACCAGAATATAATGGTCGAACATTTGGTGATTTGTGTCGCGAAAAAGCTTCTTTAAGTCCAGAAGCTCAACATACTATTGAGGTGCTGTTGAAGCAAGCTGACATTGATGAGTGTGATGCCGCTAATCAGATACTTTCGAGTCTTACAGAACTCGGTCTCAGCGACAATGAAATCAGCGACATCACACCCTTGCAATCCTTGATCAACCTGACTTCCATCGGCCTCAGCGACAATAAAATCAGCGACATAAAACCCTTGCAATCCTTGACTAAATTGACCAATTTAGACCTTAGACGCAACCAAGTCAGCGATATTGCATCCTTGCAATCATTAACTAACCTGACTGAACTCAACCTCGGCATAAATCAAATCAGCGACATCCAACCATTACAATCCTTGACTAAGCTGACCGCTCTCGAACTCAACAACAATAAAATCATCGACATTACGCCATTGCAATCATTAACTAATCTGAATTCGCTTTTGCTCAACAACAATAAAATCACGAACATCAAGCCTTTGCAATCTTTGACTAAACTAACTTGGATGTTCCTCAGCGACAATCAAATTACTGACACCAAACCGTTGCAATCATTGACTAGCCTGGGTGTACTGAACCTCAGTGGAAATCCGATCGAACCCAAAACTTGCCCTCTCCAGCCAGAGTCTATCTGTGGTTGGGACACACCATTTGTATTCTAAAAATCGACTGTTCAGCCAAACAGTCAACTCTGCTGAAACCCTTGTGGGCAAGGCATCTGGCTCGCCCTAGAAATACAAATATGACTTTTATGAACTTAATTAATGAATTTAATGAATTGACTTTAACCGCAATTTATTGAATAGTGATTATAGTTAACGAGTTTTCGGTAGAAATTATATAAGGAGAAAAACTATGTCCCAAGATAACAAAAAAAATCCACCGCCCATCTTTTTTATTGTTGCTCTCGGCTTAATTGGGTTTGGCGCATACAACTTTCTTCCCGGTTTATTGACAGCTAAAACTTCAAATACACCTACATCTACATCGGCACCGATCGCACCCGGAACGATCGCAAATCGCATCAGTTTAGGAAATCAGATATTGGTGACATCCCAAAGAACAGCCGAAAAAAAAGCAGGCGTTGAAGCTTTTGTCAATGGAGATTACCAAGCAGCCGTCAAAAATTTTCAGGATTCGCTGCAACTAAATCGCAACGATCCCGAAACCATTATTTATTTGAATAATGCCATTATTTATTTGAATAAGACCACAGCCAGCAATGCTTCTCCCTTAAAAATTGCTGTCAGCGTCCCCATTGGTAGCAACCCCAATGTCGCGCAAGAAATCCTCCGAGGTGTCGCCCAAGCTCAGGATGAAGTCAATAATAGCGGTGGCATCAACGGCGCCAAACTGCAAGTAGAAATTGTCAACGATGACAACAGTCCAGAGGTGGTCAGAGATGTTGCAAAAGCATTAACAAACGATGCAAGTATACTAGCAGTAATTGGACACAATGCTAGTAACGCATCTCTCGAAGCTGCTCCGATATATCAGCAAGAAAAACTGGTAATGGTGACACCGACGAGCTTTGCCAATAATCTATCAGGATTTGGTAGCTACATTTTTCGGACAGTACCCAATATTAGCGTCATGGCTGCTCCCCTAGCAGAATATGCAGTCAAAACAGCAGGCAAAACTAATATTGCTATTTGTTACGACTCCCAAGCACCGGATAATATATCATTTAAAGATGAATTTGTGGCAGCTCTTACTGCTGCTGGTGGCAAATTAGTTCCCACTGTTTGCGACTTTTCAATACCCTCTTTTAATCCCAACATTGCGATCGCCGATGCTGTCAGCAAAGGAGCACAAGCATTGATGCTAGCCCCCCACGTCGATCGCATTGACCGTGCCATCTCTCTGGCACGCATCAATCAAGGCAAATTGCCACTCTACGGCAGCACAACAATGTACACCTTTCAAAGTTTAAAAGATGGGCAAAAGGACGTTGACGGGCTTGTTTTGCCTGTTCCCTGGCATCCTGAAACTAATCCCGGTAGCACTTTTCCACAAAATGCCAGCCGCCGTTGGGGAGGAGTAGTAAATTGGCGAACCGCAACGAGTTTTGATGCGACTCAAACTGTCATCGCAGGCTTGCGACAAAGCAATACGCGGGAAGGGTTGCAACAAGCACTCAGAAATCCGAGTTTTTCGACACCGGGAGCAAGCGAAGAAGTGAGGTTTTTGCCCACGGGCGATCGGGCTGGTAAGCCGATTTTAGTGCAAGTTAAACAAGGAGGAAGCACTGGCTATAACTTTGTCCCGCTGCGGTAACTTTGTTAAGTGCGATCGCACGGGCGGGAAAGATGCCCAACCCTACTCCCCCCAAGAAAATTCAATCTTTGTGGAACAGGCCGGAAAGCCTGTTCTTGATGCCAAACTCACGCCCCACCAGAAAATTACCTCTTTGTGGAACAGGCCGGAAAGCCTGTTTTTTAGCATGATTAAAATCTACTTTTCTGTTGAATTAGCAAAATTTTTAAGATAAAATGAAATGACTAGATTAAAGGAGAGCGTAGTGTATGATCGCGCAAGTTGAAACCAAAACCTACACCGCTGAGGAATATTTAGAATTAGAAATCAATTCTCAGGATCGGCATGAATTTATCAATGGGGAGATTGTTCTGATGGCTGGTGGCGCACCGAATCATAATGAAATTACAAGCATCTTAAATGCTATTTTGAGGGTGAGTCTTAAGGGTAAACCTTACAGTATTTTTGCATCGGATCAGCGGCTTTGGGCTCCGCAGCTTAATAATTATACTTATCCGGATGTGATGGTGGTTGCGAAACCGATCGAGCTGCAATCTGGACGGACGGATACAATTACCAATCCTCTGCTAATTGCTGAGGTGCTGTCTAAAGGTACCAAAGCTTATGACCGCGATGAAAAGTTTGCTGCCTATCGCAGTATTCCTAGTTTTCAGGAGTATTTATTAATCGACCAATATCGGCTACAGGTCGAGCAATATTCTAAAACTGATGCGAATAAGTGGATTTTTTCGGAATATAGCTGTATGGGCGATCGGATCAGTTTAACATCTGTTGCTGTGGAAATTTTGCTGGCCGATTTGTATGAAAATATTGAGTTTGGTGAATAGGCGGACGCTTTTTTGTCAAATATCCCAAATAGTGGTAATATCCCCGTATATCGATCGGCTCTGATGAAAAACACACATCAGACGCAAGGGGGAAAGTTCGGTGCGAATCCGGCGCTGTCCCGCAACTGTAATGAGATCATTGCATCTCTGAGTCAGGATGCCCGCCGATTTGTTTACAATCATGTTTTTCATCTGCGAGGTATGGATGATGGTGAGTTTATTATTTTTTTAATTATTGGATTGGGGTTTTTTAACCGCAGATATCAGCAGATAAACACAGATGAACGCTGATGTAATTCGATCTGGGTTCTGAAGCGTATATTATTTTAATGGGAAAGAAATGCGAATCGAAGATAGTGTTTGGCAGGGTAGTTTTGGCTACTGGCAAAACTTGTTTATTCATCAGAATATTTTGCCGATCGGGCATACTGCTTGGAATGGTTTTTTGTATCAAGGACGAGGCTTGGTTGCTTGCAAAATCAATACTCCCATTAACTCCTCTGTGAATTGGAGCGTAGATACTATCAAGTACGATCTGCAATTTGTTTCCCAATTGCACGCAACTGCTTATTTGCAACAACTAGAACTAGAGGAAAACACTGTTTCAAATCTGCTCCAAATCATTGCTAGCTACGCTCCCAAGGAAGCAATTATTTTTTTGTCGATTGCCAACGGTCAGATTGATATCAATTTGTTGCAAAACTTGGCAATTTCTCCTGTTGAGTGCTATGAACAAGTATGCAAGCGCTGGGAAGAATTTCAACTCTGCCCTAAATCCTAAAACTTACTAAATTTTCCGAATGCCGCAGCCAAAATCAATCGAAATTTCCAAGGTAACTCGCTACCAAAATGCAGCGCTTAATTACTATTTGGGCCTGACAGATTCGCCCTACCTTCACTACGGCTATTGGGAAACCCTACCTGTCCCCGCTGACGAACTAACGATCGCACGATTGCGCCTCGCTCAGCAAGCTTATACAGTAAAACTGTTGGATGCTATCCCCAAAGGCACTCATACGATACTGGATGTGGGCTGCGGGATTGGTGGCAATGCGGCTTATTTGCTTGATCGAGGTTTTGCAGTCGAAGGGCTCGCACCCGATCCGTTCCAACAACAGCGCTTTCTTAAGTGTACGGGCGATCGGGCAATCTTCCACCTCACGAGGTTTGAAGACTTCAAAGCAACTCATTTCTACGATCTTATTCTCTTTAGCGAAAGTAGCCAGTATATGTCGGCTGTTGATATTGCTAACGGTGCCGCCAAAATCCTCAATCAGGGCGGTTACGTTTTGCTGGCCGATATGCTGCGATCAGATGCTAATTATCAAGAGGGAATGTTCTCTAATTGTCATGTTGTTACGGAACTTCATGCAGCATTAAAGCAGGCTGGATTCACTTTAGTAAAAACTGAGGATATTTCCGCACATATTTTGCCAACAATCGATTTGTATGTCGATACTTTCCGCAGGTATGGACTGAATACGATGATCTATGTTGCAGATTTAATTGCGATAACAGTTCCGCCCGTCCACAAATTCCTGCGCTGGATATTTCGCCGCTGGTTCAAGAAGCTGGTGGTTGAAGGATTGGAGGCGGGTCAACTTTTTGAGCAGCATTTGTGTTATGAAATTCAACTTTGGCAGTTGTCAAAATCTGATCAAGGCTGATACAAATACAATGGAAATCGGTAATCGCTAATTGGTAATCATTCATCGGTAATCGGTAATTGGAGGCATAGCCTCCAGGTATTTATTCCCAGGCAGAGCCTGGGAACAAGGCTATAAAAAATAACAAATAACACATATGTCTGAATGGATTCTCGAATTCGCTGGCACTTCCTACTCCTATCCCTGCGGTTCGCGAGTCGCAATTCAGGGTTTAAATCTCAAAGTCCCCGCTGGGAAACGGTGCGGGCTGATAGGTCAAAATGGCTGTGGCAAAACTACATTTTTTCTGTTAGCAAATGGCTTGTATCAACCGCAACAGGGAATCATTAGCTGGCAAGGTGAACCCTTTCGCTACGATCGCAAATCTTTGATGCAACTGCGCCAACAAATCGGACTCGTATTTCAAAATCCCGAACATCAATTAGTAGCTTCGACGGTAGAAGAAGATATTTCCTATGGATTGTACAATTTAGGCTTGAGAGAATCCGAAATTGCTCAACAGGTGCAACAGGCGATCGACCAATTCGATCTAAGCGAACTCGCCCGCGAACCAATTCACAATCTCAGTTTGGGTCAGAAAAAGCGGGTTTCCATCGCCGATATCATGGTTCTCAAGCCCAAATTGCTGCTGCTAGATGAACCTACCGCCTATCTCGATCCGCGTCACACCCGACAACTGATCGGTTTACTTCAACAAATTCACAGCGCTGGAACCACTATCCTTTTAGCAAGTCACGACCTCGATTTCATCTACCGTTGGGCTGATTGGGTGTTTGTAATGGATCGAGGAAAATTGATTTTAGAAGGAACACCGGAAACCGTTTTTGCTCAGCGGGATGTGTTGGAACAATTGCAGCTTGGCGTACCACTGGCGATCGAGCTGATGGAGCAAATAAAGGCGATCGTTGAGAGAGATGGTAGTTCAAAAGTCTTTACTTTTGAGCAGTGGCAACAACAGATTTTACAAGCGCGCCGGCTGCTTTAAAGATTAAGCAGTTGTGTCATCGGCCCGAACAGGAACTTCGTAGCGCAACTCCGCGAAGGCATCTCCATGAGCCTTCGCGGATATAAGTCTTAGGGGGGGTGTTGTGATCGTGCGCGGTAGCAACGGTGCTCCGCTACCAAGTGTCACCGATGCAATTGACACAATTACCTCATTAAGCAACCCGCGATCGTAAAATTGACCGACCAGATCGCCACCTCCTACAAGCCAAATATTCTTATTTCCTGCCGCGGCGATCATCTCTTGATGGACAGCTAAGACATCCCCTTGCACAAATCGAATATCTGCACCCTCGATCGCAGGCATAGTCCGAGAGGTAAATACCCAAGCCGGTTGTTCATAAGGCCATGCTTGGGGACGATCGGCACCTTCATCCATCTGATGGGTCAGAATCCATTCATAAGTAGTTGCTCCCATTGCTACTGCCCCTACTTCGCGGATGAAATTAGGATAGCTGTCTCCCGCCTCGCCGAACTGAAACAACCAATCGAGAGAGTTGTGTGAATCAGCAATAAAACCATCTAAGCTGGCGGAGGTGTAATATTGAGTTTTCATTAAAAATAACCTCTAAAATGCCTTTACGGATTAAAAGACAAAACGCCTTCTATTGTAGAGCGTTCAAGCAGGCCTTGTCTATAATTTAAAAAAGTGAAAGATAGCGATCGCACTCTTCACCTTCATTTCCCCTTATTTGGTGAGGAGATGAACGAGTGACGAGGTGCGATCGTCACCCTAATGGCTAGCAGCTTTGTGTATTGGTGGCGATCGAGCTTAGGGAGCAAATCAGGGCGATGTTTCCCCCAGACTAAGCTGTTGTGCATCTAATTTGACAGTCAATTTTTCTACAATTATTGTGGAATGGGCATCCTGCTCGTCTCTGGATTCAATTTAAATGCGTAGCAGCTTATCTCTCAAAAATCCCCGCTTTCGAGCAATGGCAACAATAAATTTTACAAGCACGTCGGCTGCTTTAACGAGACTTAGATAATTGATAATTGGCGTTGCTGATTCACGGTATGAATCACCTTTGAGTGGCAGTTACAAAACTTACCCTCAAGCGGGTTTATAGCAATTGAGAAATCTTGAATTCATACCTCTATTCAGGAACGCCTGGGGTAAATTCAGATTACACATTACCAATTAAAAATTGATTTAGGAAAAAAGCGAGCGCCCCACTGCCAATCGGCACAGTGAGATTGTCAATTCCCAGCTTGGAAACCGACTCCAAAGTAGCAGCAACTAAAGCTACGACAGCCGACACAGCCCAAGTTTGCCAAACTGCGCCTTGAACCGCCAACAAAATCAAACTGCTAACAGCAAAACTCACCAAATACATAGTTGCAGAACCTTCCCAACTCTTCTTAATTCCCCCAACTCGATAAATATGTTTGCCGTATTTCTGCCCGATGACAGCAGCCAATCCGTCGCCCCAAGTCATGACTAAAATGCCCAAAGCAGCGTATTCCTGATGTTGCATCGGCCAAAACCAAGCTACGAGAACGCTGATACTAACAGCATAGAAAAAAGTCCCCAAACTCTTCCGGTTGATACTGTTAAGACTGGGCAAAATCGGAACTTGGTAAGAAATTAGGGCGATCGCACCTGCTAAAACCCCTGCCGAAATCCCCACCCAACCGGGTATTTCCAGCCACCACGCCAGCAAAATCACGTTCCCAGTACCGATGTGAACCACCTTCCGCGATACCTCAGCATCGACAGAAGTAAAGCGATTTAAGCCCTCAGCTACCAGTAAAATCAAGCCCAACCAGACTCCCACGAGGGAAATTTGCAGCCACACAGTCGGAATTTCAGAAAATATAGACACGATATTTAGGAAAAACTTATTTACATCAGGCACTCTTTACTACTTTAGTGGAAAGCGCGATCGCTCTGTTCGGTGTTGGGAGGATTTTCAACCGTCGCTACGGTATAATTTACTCCTCTCCTGTGGTCGGCTTTGGAGACAAAGTGAGTTAGTCTAATAAAATTAGTCCTTTGAAGTTTTGAGAGGCTCAGAGAATCTGATTACTATGCAGTATGTCTTAATTATTCATGAAGTAGAAAATTATGAAGCTTGGAAACAGGTATTCGATCGTGCTGAAAGCATCCGAAAAGAAGCTGGCGAGCGCTCCTATCAGGTCTTGAAGTATGACAATGCACCCAACAAAATCGTTCATTTCTCCGCGTGGACATCAACAACAGATGCCAGAGCGTTCTTTGAGTCGTCTGCACTGGTTAAAATTAGAGAGGAAGCGGGAGTTAAAGCTCCTGAATTTATTTATCTAGACCAATTAGAGTCAGGAGTCTTGTGAAAGACATATTTGTATAATGTAAGTTGTTCAAACTATGTGATTATGTTTTGAGTATGTACGACGGTAGCTACTACCAGCTAATGGCTGAGTACAATTGCTGGATGAACCAAAAGATATATTCTGTATGCTCGGCTATTCCTGATGAACAGCGCAAACAGGATATGGGTGCTTTTTTCAAATCGATTCATGGCACTTTGAATCACTTACTGTATGGTGACAAAGCATGGATGGGTCGTTTCACTCTTCACCCATTTTCGGGTACCGTTATCGGTCAAGAACTGTATGCTGAATTTGAGGTTTTGAGAGCAGAACGGGAGACAATGGATCGGCAAATTATAGAATGGTCTAGACACCTTAATTCTGACTGGTTGAGTCAACCGTTTGAGTACACAAGCAATGTAGATGGTAAATACCGCGTGCTACCGACGTGGGTTTTGGTGACACATATGTTCAATCATCAAACTCACCATAGAGGGCAAATTACCACACTACTCAAACAACTTGGCTACGACCCAGGCATTACAGATATTCCGTCGCTACCCGCTATATCATTGGGATAATTTCTGCACGCACGAGCGAAATGATTGTTGACTTTTGACTGTTGGCTGTTGACTAAAATTATGCTTTCGGGACAACTGACTGTTTCGACATTTGAACAATACTGATGCAACTGGAAACGATATGAAAGGGGCGATCAAGCCATAGAAATAGCAGGAGAAACTGGCACTCCTGCTAAACCACTACTATTTTGGCGAATTCGCGGCTTGTTACACCGGCACTCCCAAGGGAATGCCTTTGTTGTCAACCACAGCGACGGCTTGTCGCAAGGCTGCAGTACGATCGCTCATGACATGCTCTGGCGCGATCAGATCCAACAATCCCAACTTCTGCAAGCGCTGCTGAATTTTCTCGCTGGCACCGACGATGTAAACCTGCAAACCCTTATCGCAGGCATCGCGGATCGCATTTTCGATCGCCAGCGAAGCCGTCACCCCCAGCATGGGCACAGCACTCAAATCCATCACCAAAGCATCCGCATCCTTCATAGCATTGTGTTCGCGGGATATCGCTTTTGACAACCCAAAAATCATCGGGCCGCTTAAGCAGAACAGCAACACGCGCCCCCTACCCTGATCCAAGAGTTGCTTCTCCTCCTGACTGAGGAGAACCTCATCATCCGTATCGGAAATCAGCTTCACTCCCGCAGACTGCAAACTACTCAACCGTTTGATAGTCAGGATATTGGCAATAAAGACGCCCACACCCACCGCCACAATCAGATCCACAAACACAGTCAAAAACAGCACCCCGTACATGATCAGGGAACCCTTAACAGACACTTTGTGCGATCGTTTCAGGAAACTCCAGTCAAGAATATCAATCCCCACCTTCAGCGCAATCCCCGCCAACACCGCCATCGGAATCGGTTCAGTTAACCTCGCCGCCCCCAAAACTACCACCAGCAACACCAACGCCCGAGTTAAACCCGACAACGCCGAAGTCGCGCCTGTTTGGATATTGACCACAGTTCCCATCGTTGCCCCGGCGCCCCGTAAGCCACCGCAGATCCCCGATACGATGTTGCCAATCCCTTGACCGATCAACTCCTTATCGGACTTGTGCTCGGTCCGCGTCAGACTGTCCGCCACCACCGCCGTCAGCAAGGTATCGATACAGCCCAGCATCCCCAGCATCACCGCATCCACAAACATCAGCGTGATTTGACCGGCGGAAAAAGTCGGCAATTGCAAGGGGGGCAGTCCCACCGGAATTTCGCCAATCCGGCGAATATCCGCGCCCTGAAACACAGTCATGGAAATTACCGTGCCGACAATCAGCGCTATCAATTGCGGGGGCACGATTTTCTTCACCTGTTTCGGCATCAGGAAAATAGACCTCTTGCAAAAAAAATCTATGTTATAATTAAAGGTTTTGAATTTTAGACCTGAGAGCTATAGCGGTTCTCAAAAAAGTGAGGTATGCCCACGGAGGCCACGGAGGCCATTAGTACCTCATCTTTCTGAGAGAGAAAGGCTATAACTCATAATTGTAAAGTGCTGACAACAAATTACAACGGAGACCATAACGGCGGCGACGATTTCGATAACGACTTGACAAAATTTTGACAACTTTTAGACTTTTATTAACATGTTCAATCACTATTCGCCCCTGGGCTAAAGCTCGATTGTAGTCTTTTTCTAAAAGAGAAAAATTCGCCTTTTTAGGTTTCTTTTTAGGAGTCGAGCTATTAAAGTGATAATCTTTTATCCCTGGATAGCCACTATCTTGTAAACTATAGGTTGAGGGATGGAAAAGAACATTGCTTTTTTTAAACAAGCTGAAATCGTGGCAATGCCCCGGTCCAAAATTTAGGCAAATAATCTGTTTACTTTCTTGATTAATGACCACTTGCATTTTTAGGCTGTGGTGTTTTTTCTTGACTCAATAGTATTTTTTCTATTTTTTTTTCGTTCGATAGCTGTTTCTGTGACATCCATTACCACAACTTTGCTGACGCCCAAAACCTTTGAACAATGCTTTTTTCCCAGGAATACCAAACTTTCCCGTTTTCATTAAAGTTGATTCAATGTTAGTTACAATTGGGCAAATCGTTGATTCGGATACTCCCCAATTTGTCCCCATATGAAAATAGGTTCGATATTCTCACCAATATTCCAAGGCTACTAAAACTTGTTCTTCAATAGTTAAAGCGATCAAGGCGTCCTCGTTTATCTTGAGGATTTTCATTCCCGGAATTGTTCTCAAGTGTTAACCATTTCTTTAAACGTTTGAATCTGGACACCAAATCTCCTTTTAAATTGCTCCGGTTTCAAATTTTGATAAAGTGGCAATGACCATACCACCTATCATAAAGCCGAGCATTGGGGACTGCAACTGAGACCCAAGTCCCGCAGGCAAGAAATACGGCTACTAAAAACCGGGGTCATGCCCCGGCTTTTGAGGTCTGTGTCGCCTCGATTCAACAGCCGTCTGGTCCACAGAAACTGTGCCCGTACAGTACCTCCGCGTCACAGAGATAGATCATGCCCGCAAAATCGAGGAAAAACTTGACTGCGACCTGATCCGCAATATTCTCGGCCATATCCCGATCCGGGGTGAGTACCTCGAATTTTATATTCGCCGTGGTGTCAGAAACGCTGGGTTGTCCCGACGAGCGCACGTTGCGACTGCCTTTACCGCCGGTTTCCACAACCGTATAACCGGTTGCCCCGGCTTCTTCGATGATATGGGCGATCTTTTTCAGCAAAATCTTTTCCGTGACGATGACAAGCTTTTTGGCTGGCTTGGGCATATTGGTTACCTCCTTACCTACGTATGTTGATCTTAATATATTGAGTCGCTTGGTCTGCCGGGTCAAGGGAGCGCCGACAGACCGCGACCCGTCTGGGATTAGCTGCCGCCTATCGCCTGGGCAAGCCCGAGGAAGAGCGGTATTCCCACGCCAATCGCAATGGGTGTACCGATAGCTGTGGAGGCACCGATGTAGGCGGAGGGATTGGCCGACGGGATACCGGCTCGCAACGTGGGCGGACCGGAGATGTCTGAACTGGAGGAGGCGATGACGGCCAGAACCACTACGCCACCAAGGCTGAATCCTGTGGCGTAGTGGGCAATCATGCCGAGACCGAAGGCGATGAACCCATGCACCAGCGGTGCCACTACGCTATACACGACGTACCACTGGGCCACTTTGCGCAGTTCGCCAATCCTTGACCAAGCCTCCAAACCCATGACCAGCATCAAGATCGAAAGCAAGCCGCGAAAGGCGGGATCGTAGAAGCTTTTATAGACACTTTCCGGCTGGGCGATTATGCCAATAGCAAGGCCGAACAACATTGCCGATAGGGCAGGACCCCGGAGGCTTTCCTCCACGATCGGCCATATTTTGACCCGATTATCCGCAGGCTTCTGCTGCTTGCTGAGATACTCTTGCCGGCTGCGGGGATAATCCTGCTGATCGGGATAATCGCCTGCTGCAACAGGCTGCTTGCTGAAAGACTCCTGCACGGTAGAGTGGGCTGCTGCACTACCCTTCTTCTTGTTGAGATAAATGTTGGCTATCACAATAGCAGTTACGAGCGCTGGGATATCCATGAAGGGATAGAGTGCGCCGGCCCATGGCTCGTATGGCATATTTTGTCCCTCCAGTACCGTCAGGGCGGCGGCCATAGTAGAGCCACTCACGGCACCAAACAACCCCCCGGTCGCAATCGCATCCACGGTGTTAACCTTCGGCAGCTTGGCCAACGTATAGCGCGCGATGAATACAATGAGAATTCCTAATGCTACAGCAAACAGTACGGGTAACACCATCTCCGTCAGGTTGGAATTGCGGATCGCCTGACCACCGGTCAGACCGATTTTGGTGAGCAGCATGAAGACGATGATCTGAGTAATCGCCTCTGGAATTATTAATTCGCTACCGAGAGCGCCAAGGACCATACCACCAATCAGAAAGCTGAGTGTTGGGGACTGCAACTGCTTAACGAAGTCTATTAAAAACAAGGACAAAAAATCCATGAATACCTCCTTCTGCCTCCTCTAAAAAAGAGCGATTATTGTGAGCGGTGAGCTTTAAGAAGTAAGGGTGCAGCGCTTCAACCCTGCCGAGAGGTGTTACGCGAACACATCTCGGCAGGGGGTTCAGAGATGGCTGCTCTCCGAATGGGGCTAGAAGGTGTCGCTGTCCCGCAGTAACTTCTATAGATCAATATCTATTAAGACCCAAAATTCTATGTAGTTAAGTCTATCCTTAAATTTGCACAAACTTGCGATCGCTTTACATTGATATGCCAAGTAATTTCAAATTCAAATCATAAGTTTTCCCTTTATATTCAGAAAACCCGTATATCTCTGGTCAGTGTAAATTGCGATCACAGAATTTTCTCTTTACAGGGATATTGCACAGAGGACGGTATGGGATCAGCCAAATCGGAAGAGTTTCGTGGACACCACTCTTCTAGCAATGACTGAGCTAATCAATCCACATTTCAGGAGGAGCTGTTGACGGTTCATAAGTCGTGGACGGACTGTAACTGGCGAGGTTAAACCACCCCACCGCCAGTAGGAGACCGAACCCACAGCCCAACAAAAAAGTCCAGGCGTGAGACGAATCGAGCACGCAGGTGGCGATCGCCGCTATACACCTGCACTAGCCAGCCTTCGCTGGTGTTGTCAAATTTGGTCCGCAGTTTAGTTGAGTCAAACTTGTTCATTGTGTACGCTCCATGCTGCTCGAATGGGTGTGGCCGTGGCGGGCACTTGCCCGCCGCTACGGAAATACCTGTCAGAAATTTATCTGTGAATGGAGAGTGCCTCAAGGAGAGAGACTGGGTCGCTCAAACCTGACATTGATGTCCAACAGAAGACAGACATCTATGCTTTAGCCTTGAACGATATTCTTAAGTTTATACTTAGATTTGCTGGTTGAATGGTGGTCATAGCGCCAAAAGGATAAGTGTTTTTTATAAAATGCTTCAGTTAATCTGAGTCAATCTTTCTCAACAGAGGGTAGTGAATTCGCCGATCTTTGGCATAAACTTAAAGATATGGTTCAAGGCAAAACCATAGAGTAGACCTCTTGCGAAAGTCTCAGGCGAGCGCTAATTTGTTGTCAAATAAAGTTCATAATTATAAATACCAGCGATCAAATTAAATCTTAATCCGAAGCGTCTTCTTCGATTTCGATATCTTGATGAAAGTATTCTAAATATATTTAAACTTCGATGTATATTTTCAATAATAATTCTGTCTTTTCTAGTTGCCAATTTAAAACTTTTTCGGCTTGACTCAGTTTTTTATTTTTTTGAGCGGTGTTCTACTATTAGTATGAATTTTTTTGATTCCTTGATAACCTTTATCACCTAAAAGTTCAAGTTCTTCATTCATCCCGAGCTTGCTTTTTTTAAACAAACTAAAATCATGCGTTTTCCCGTTACTAAAAGCTGTACATATTATTTCGGTACTTTTTGTGTTGGCTAAAACTTGCGATTTTATTGTATGATATTTTTGCTTGCCACTATAATATTTCTTTTGCTTTTTTTGGGGACGCTCAATTTCATGTTCTGACACATCCACCACTACAGTTTCTCTCTCATTTTGACTTGGATAAATTTTTTTTGCCAGGCAAATTAAATAAACCTGAATTTATTAAAGCTTTCTCAGTTCTAATTACAATTCGATAAGCATTTGATTCATTAATACCCCATTTAATTCCCAGATGAAAAAAGTAGGATATTCTCGCAAATAGGATAATGTCATTAAGATTTGGTCTTATACGCACAATTTACTTGGTCTTCCTGATTTTTTTTGAATTATTTTTTCCGCTTTGACTATTTTTACCATCTCTTTGAATGTCTCTTGATGTACTCCACAGTAGCGTTTAAAGTCTTTGGGGGTTAACTTTTGTAATTGTTCGTAATTCATATTATTAAGCTAATTTTTTATTATATTTTACCGAGAACGATCGCACTTTCGCAAGAGGTCTCATAATTGCCACAGTCAAGGCACCCAGAATTGCTTCCGGCGGATTTATGTTCGCTAGCAACTGCGGAATTGCCATAAAAGTGCCCAAAACACTGCCTTTGGGAGGGGCTTGACCCAGAAATGGTGCAATTTGCAGAATGATCAAAATCACGCCAATTCCCGACATAAAGCCGGAAATCACGCTGTAGGGCATCAGGGTGACGTATTTCCCTAGCTTGAAAATACCAAAGATGATTTGAAACAACCCCGCCAGCATCACAACGGTAAACGCCATTGCTAGCCCTTATTCGGGATTGCTGGCGGTGAGGGATGCGACGATCGCAGTCATCACCACAGTCATCGGCCCCGTGGGTTCAGAAATCAGTGTTGGGGTGCCACCAAACAGCGCCGCAAAGAAGCCAACGCAAAGGGCACCGTACAGTCCCCCGATCGGCCCGATTCCCGAAGCGACCCCGAAGGCGAGGGCAAGGGGCAGCGAGACGATGGCAGCCGTGACACCGCCGAAGATGTCGCCCTGGAGATTATTGAAACTAATCCGATTAGTGATTGACATGAGTGGTGCATTAATAAACTAGACAAAATTTAACAATGCTGGCTTTGATCCCTTTACCCAATGTCAGGGCAAAAGTTTTCCCTAATCGCCTGACAGATAGCACAAACACGGCAGACCCAAGGAAAGGTCTGTGCTCGTGCCCGATCGATGTCAAACTCGTAAATACTTAATTTTTCAGTATTTCTTAATTTATTAATTTAATGTAAAACGTGTCATATCGAATTTTTATTTTTTGCAAACTCTCGGAACAATCCCCGGCAAGTTCTTGCTATAGCACAATCTGAGCAAATCTCAAGGCCAGACAAAACCCCGTACTGTAATTAAAATTAATATATTATCTGCTGCTGAGAATTAATAATTATTATTGATAGTTATTTCATCAACTCTCGCACAAGTTCAAACGCCCTGGGACGAAACTCGACGGGCAGCAACGACAATCCCAAACCCGCCCACATCTTCGCCACAGAAACAGACTTTCCCGCTCGCACCATCAGGCGCCCTTTTGCCGTTTCACCAACCTCAATCAGTCGTAAACCTAGCGCTAATTGAGTTTCTGCAATCCTTTTGAGCCTGACTTTTTCCAACTTCTCGGAATCAAATTCGTAGCCCATCAAATAGCGCAATTTATCGCTTAAATACGGAATTGCCCGATCGACTCCTTGCTGTCCTGCATGAACTCGATACTCCATCAACAGCTCCGGCAAGTAATAGCATTTTTTGCCCGCAATCGCAAGTCTCACCAACAAATCGTTATCTTCGCAATTTTGCAAATTCGGCCGCAGAAATCCTACTTCTTCCAAGGCGCGGCGGCGAAACAAAGTTGCCCCTATTTGCAAACTTTGTCTGAGAAAAACAGCAGATAGCAAATCTTCAATAATTCCCGCCGACAACTCGGTGCGCCCCCACCGCTGCGAATTGAGTTTCGTCTGGTTTTCGTCAATATAATTGTTAATGTCGATCACCCAGTGATCGGTACTGACAAAATCGATGCTGGGGTCTTTATCTAAAATAGCAGATGTGCGCTCTAGAAATTGCGCGCTCAGGCGATCGTCATCGTCAAACTTGATAAAATACTCACCCCTTGCTGCGGCAAAGCCCGATCGCATATTATTACTCTTGCCGATATTCTGCGGGTGGCGAATGTAGCGAATCCCGCGATCGACAAATTCCGACATCAACAGTGGAGTGCTGTCAGTAGAACCGTCATCACAGATAATTAATTCAAAATCTGTATAAGTTTGATCTAGCACGCTGGCGATCGCACAAGCCAGTAGATGCACTCGATTGCAAGTAGGAATGCAAACGCTAATTTTCGGCACTAACTTAGACAATTTGAGATTTGAGATTTAAGATTGCAAAAAAATCCTGAAACCATTGATTTTCTTCCTTATTCCTTCTTCCTGACATCGGTTACATCCTGTACATTGCTCGTTGCCGAACTTCCTTCTTCCTTCACTCCATAGTTGATTTTAACTCAAACGAGCCGTACATTCGAGAATTAACTTTTGATTCACCAAAGCAAAAGGCTGAATTTCCAAAGCGCGACGAAAAGCTTGAATAGCATTTATGTATTCTCCCAAGGCAGCGTAGCACAAACCTAGACCGTGCAACGCCCCAAAATGTACCGGGTTCAGTTTGAGGACAATTTCGCAGTCCTCGATCGACTTTTTATAATTTCCTTGGGTATAGTGAAGTACGGCGCGCCGGTTCCAAGCTTCAGCAAAATCCGGCGCTTCCGCAATCAGTTTCGTCAGCAAATCCAAAGCGTGGTGAACATCGCCTGCATCCAGCGAAACTTGCGATCGCCTGAGAATTTGCATCCCATAGTCACCTTTCTGGTTAAACCAAGTGCGCCAGAGTTCTGTAGTTGCCCGATCCCGCACGATTTCGTCGGACTTTTTCAAGTCTTCGAGCAGCGCCTTAACAGATAATTCGTCCATAGGTGCGAAGATTGTTAAAAAGATTTAATCAATCAATTTTATCGCGCAAGCGGCAACTTTATTTATTCCACATCCCATGAAGATTTTGATGCTTTCCTCGACTTTTCCCTATCCGCCCAGCCGCGGAGGAACTCAGGTAAGGACGTTTAATTTATTACAATACTTAAGCCAGCGGCATAAGGTAATTCTCGGCACTGTACGATCGCCCGATGTCACCGATGCACAAATCGACACATTGCGCCAGCAAGTTGCAGAATTGGCAGTTTTTCCCCATCCGCAGACACCCCCCCAACCCCCCCTTGCTAAGGGGGGGCTAAGACTCCAGCAGGAGACTGAGGAAGGATTTTTACCTCCCCCCCTTAATAAGGGGGGGACTGAGGGGGGGTTCTCTGAAATAATAGGAAAATTCCACAGATTCAGTCGATTTTTGTTGTCCGGGACACCTCCAAACGTACTCTCAAGCTACTCCCAAGCAATGCAGAATTGGGCCGATGAATTGGTAACAGCAAACAAATGCGATGCTGTCACCTGCGAACACACCGTTAACGAGATTTACGTGCGTCCAGAATGGCGGCAAAAACTGCTGACAGTGGCAAACATTCACAGTTCCGTTTGGGGAACTTGCAGGGAAATGTTAGCAACCGGCACCTCGGAAAAACCCCTGCGCGATCGACTAAATTTACCGCTACTCGCCCGCTACGAAAAACGCTACTGTTCCAAATTCTCCCGCATTGTCGCGACAACATCCACAGACAGAGAGCAACTCCTTGAATTACTGTTGCCTCCGGTTCGAGTGCGAGGAAAACAAGATTGTTTTGTACCTCCCATCGATGTAATTCCTAACGGCGTGGATTTAACTCAATTTCCGTATCGATCGATCGATCCGGGAGGACACACCTTAATTTTTGCAGGCGCAATGAACAATTTGCCCAATATTGACGCGGCGAGGTTTCTCAGTTTGCAAATAATGCCGCCTTTGCAGCAGCGGTATCCCGATGCTACCCTCATCCTAGTCGGGGCTTCGCCAGTCCCGGAAGTGATCGCCTTGGGGGAACTTCCGGGAATTCAAGTAGTAGGTCGGGTGCAAAGGGTGGCAGAATATTTGCATCAAGCTGCTGTTTGTGTGGTGCCAATGCGGATTGGTTTTGGGATTAAAAATAAAACTTTGGAGGCGATGGCTGCGGGAACTCCCGTGGTTGCTAGCGATCGAGGTTTGGAGGGTTTAGCCGTCGATGGCGGCCCACAACTGAGAAGGGCCTTGCGGGCGAACAAAGTTCAGGAGTATGTTGAGGCGATCGCCAGTTTGTTTGAAAATCAGCAGCTAAGACAGGAGATATCTGTCAACGCGCGATCGCTCGTTGACAGCCAATACACTTGGGATATCATAGGTCGGCAGTACGATCGGCTATTGCAATTTTAAACTCTAAATTCTAAAATCTAAATTCTAAAATGGCATGATGGAACACAAAATTAACCCCTCAAAAAATCGAGCCAAACCCCCAGAAAATCCCAAAGTTGCTCCTCCTCCGACAAGACGCCGGCGCCAAACCCGACGCCCCAAAAATCTTCAAGAGTCCCAGCGTCCAATACCTACTCCCCGAACTCGCGCCAGGTATCCCTGGAAAAGACTGATAGCTAATTTGACAGCCCTCAGCATCTTGGCTGGCTGTGCAGCTTTAATGGGAGGCGGCGCTTGGCTGAGTTATCAGCTCATCGTCGATCCCAATGGCAACAGGTTGATCTCTCAGTTTGTGCCGGAATGGTCGCGCCTGCCTACAGGTAGCAGAGATTCGATCCAAACTCTCGATCAAATCAAAGCCAGCATCCGCAAATTGGGATTCGTAACCGGAGAACCCCTGCCTCTTCCCGTCGATCAATCCCGCGATAATTCTATTTCCGATTTGCTCTTGCCGGTGATGGTAGAAAGAACTGTTAATGCTTCTACTGTTTGCACAAATCCTTGTCGCCAAATTGTCGAACTTCGGGTGTACAAGCGCGTGCAACTTCCCGATCGCAGTTCCGAAAAAGAGCAGTATTTTCAGTTAGCAAGTTCTGTGAACGTAGAAGGCCCGGCAGAATCTTTTGTCATTGCTTCTTTAGCTGACTCTACATCTGACAATCAAGCCTCGAATCAGTCGCTACCCCTAACACAACTGCGGCGCTTTGACGGAAAGCCCCCCGCCTCCGGCATTTGGTTTAATGTCAGCGGTCAACTAAAGCAGGGCGACAAGAAAATTCCCTACGGACAAGTCGTTCGCTACAACCCCAGCCAAAATCATTTAATGCCGCTGTTGGAGTGGGCCAGTGCGGCCGGACAACCGCCGAATTGGCAGCAAATTGTTAAGGGCGAAAACCCGCAGTTGGCGATCGACCAAACAGTTGGTTTAGAGCCACAATTTACCCTTTATCAAATTGGCCCGCGCAAATTTTTGCCCAACCCAGTTCAGTTAACCGCGATTTCTTTAGAAGAATTTGCCTTCAATGACGAGACTTACAAAAATGGGCTGCGACTTGCCAAAAGCGGCCTGTGGTCTCCAGCATTAAATGTCATGCGTGTGGCGAAGGGGAAAGCTGGCAAAAATTGGCCTGCTGTCGCACAAGCTCAGCTAGAAACGATCGAATTTCACGCTAAAATTACTCGTGCTCAGGCGATCGCATCTTGGGCCAGTCCCGGTCAACAAGTTCTCGCAGAATTAATCGACGGCCGCTGGACCGAAGCTTTGCAAGTATTTGAAGCCGATCCGAGTAACAGTCACGAAATAGCCACCACCCTCAAAAATGACAGCGGGCGGATCTGGAACCGCATCGACGCAGCCTTGAGAGTGAATGCCGCTGACGCCGATGTCAAAGCTTGGGGCGCCCTGATTGTAGCGTCTCAAGACGGAACTCGTGAGGCGATGAATTGGCTCGACCAGCAATCAGATACTGACAGCGAAACAAGAACTCGAATTCGGAATTTGGTCAACAAACTTCAGGAAGTAGTTTCTCAGGCGGAAAGTTTAGAAGACCACAAGAGTCAAATTATGGGTTCTGCTACTTTAATTAACAGTGTCAATCCCGCTGAGTGGCTGGAACCAGAACCGAACAATGAGTTAAAATTGGCAGGAGAACAAGTTTGGTATCAGGTGCAGGTAGCGAGTTTTTACGACGGTAGCCGCTGGGTTAATTCGCCATTTTCTGATGTAGAAGTGAGCTCTTTTCCTGCTACTCAAGTCAAGTGGCTCTGGGGGCGGCTAGGATTACAGGCTGACCCCAAGATTAAAATTGAGGTAGCGATGGCTAACGGTCAACAAAGAGTTGCTGTGGGAACGGTGAAAGCAGTGCAGATTCAAGACGGAAGTCTGCGCTTGCTGGCGGCGGTTGACAAGCGATCGTAATCTGGTCGAAAGCATTCGCCAGATAGAACAGTCCCGGAGGCCCTCTAGAAACAAAGAAACCGGGTTTTTTTACCATTTCTGCCGATTGCAACAGAAGTATTTTCGTAAAAAAACCCGGCTTCCTTCCACCTGTACGTCCAAAACTAGGAAAAAGGAAAATTCTTTCTTTTGCCCCTCCCGCAACTACGAAAGCAGCGCAATCTCAAACTCTTACCCTTACTCCTCTCGAACTCGGACAACAATGCAGACAAAAATTTTGTTAATTGAATTAATTAACACAACCTGTACACAAAAAACCCAGAGATGTCAAATCGCGCCCTTTTTAGAGAGTGCTGCAATCATCTGCCGTTTCACTGCTTTAGCCCAAAGCTCAAACTCCAAACTGTTGATATTCTGAATTTTCACTTCCTCAACAGGCTGAGTTGGGGCTTCTTTCTGTGCTGTAGTCTCCATTATTTTTTTCCCTCGTCAAAAAAATGTTAGTAGTCGATAGCAAACGGTTAGCATCATACATCTATTTTAATAACTAATTCTTGCAATTAATTACACTAAAGGCAGAGAATTTAACCATCAAATGCAGTAAATACATCTAGATCATGCAATTTACGAATTTAATGTAAGAAAACCCTACAACCATTGTTATATATAGGCTTTTCCTGACATTAAAATTTTACAACTTACATTGTATGGCACTATCAAACCACTGCTTATGTTAGTAAACTTATTTTTAAATGAATGTATTGGCATATACAGCAGAAAATAATTTTATTTAATTCACATAGTGCCGTAAAGTCGATCGCCCGCATCTCCCAATCCGGGTACAATATAGCCGTGCTCGTCCAAACACTCGTCAACAGCAGCCGTATAAATCTGCACGTCAGGGTGTTGTTCGTGAAAGTGCCCCACTCCCTCCGGCGCTGCCAGCAAGCACAAAAATTTAATAGACTTTGGATTAACTTCTTTCAGCCTATCCACTGCCGCCACTGCTGAATTACCAGTAGCCAGCATCGGATCGACAATTAAAACATCTCGCTGTTCGATATCCTGGGGAACTTTGAAATAATATTCAATCACCATCCGAGTTGTCGGATCGCGGTACAAACCAATATGTCCTACCCTTGCAGACGGAATCAGCTCTAAAATACTATCTAACAGTCCCTGACCGGCGCGCATAATCGAAATAATAACAATTTTCTTTTCTGCAGCCAGCACCGGTGCATTCATTTTGGCGATCGGCGTTTCTATTAGTTCGTATTTTAGTGGCAAATCTCGCGTCACTTCATAGGCTAACAGCATTCCAATCTCTTTCAGCAGTTGGCGAAATTTCGCCGTGCTCGTTTGAGTTTGCCGCATGAGAGTTAACTTGTGCTGTATCAAAGGATGGTCGATGACAGTAACTTTAGCACTCATTTTTTTGAATAATTAATTTGCTTTATTCTAACTTATTAGCCATCGAGGCATTCTTGACGCGAAAAAAAACCGATCTCTGCCGCCCTTCCCTCCAGGAATACTTATATCAAGCCCCTATTGAAAACACGAATGCGCGCATAAAATTCGCTCCGACAATTGCCTTTCATCCGCCCAGTGCGACACTAAGTATGCGAGGTTTGAAAATACACAAATATGTCATTATCTCGTTTCCTCTCCTTCCCGCACTCTTCCTAAGAACGCAGATCCGGGCCCAAAAGCCTCCCCACTGGTTTTGTTGTCTCGCGCTCCATCCCAACCCAATAACACAGATCCGGAGTTTCGCACCGAAATCTTCCGGAACTTTTACCAACAGATATGAATCTTAAGAAGTATCAACATAAAACCTATTTTTTCGATTAATTCACTAATCGAAAAAACCTGAATAGGAACTGCACATGAGGTTATAAGCTTGGCTTGACTGGCTTTTCATCTTGCAACATGAAAGCGGCAATATCCAAGTTGAAAACACATTACCTAAATTCAGTTCTATTTTTTTAGGGTGCTCCTAACACACCACTGAACTTATTAAGGAGAACATCCATGAAGTTTGTAAAACTATTGCTAGCTACGGCATTAATGACTGCTTCTATCAGCCCCACCTTGGCTAATCCTGCTGTTAAAATTTTAGGTGCAAGCTACGGCGGTAGCGGTTGCCCAGATCGCTCCGCCAGCGTCAGCGTCAGCCCCGACGGTCAAGAACTCACCATCCTATTTGATAAGTTTGCAGCCCTGGGAAATGTCTCAACAGAAAGCCGGAAAAGCTGCAATCTGAGCATTCCTATCCAAGTACCCCAAGGCTACCAAATTTCTATCTACGATGCTGATTATCGCGGCTACGTTGCTCCCAAAACCACAGGCAACCTGCGAGCAGAATACTTTTTCGCTGGAGCCCGCGGCCCAGTTTTTAATCGGAATCTCAGCGGCGAAACTAACTACAATGTTCGAGATAGCTTAGCCACTGTAGCTAATGTTTGGTCTCGCTGCGGCGACAGTGTAAATATGCGAGTAAATGCTTCGATGACAGCCCGCGGTGCCGGCATGGCCACCGTTGACTCCTTCGATTTGGCTCATCGCGGTTTAGTTTATCACGTCAAATATCGCACTTGCCGCTAAGCAGCTTGTTGGGAGTGTAGTGTGAGGTATTGTTTTCAGGTTTGAATTTTAAGTTGGAAGAGGGAATAATTTTCCCTCTTCCTTCTTGCTTCTTGCTTCTAAAACACAGTGCCGTCACTTTCAATCTGAATTGGTGGCCCTCCACCAGCCCTCAATTCGCCCGCAATCTTCCGCCCCGCCGCCCAAGTTCCTCCTTGCAAAATCTTCACCAGCGGCAATTCTGTCGCACTCAAATGCAGCTTTTCTCGCATAGATCCGGCAATTTTATCTAAAAGATTGACAGTGAGCGATCGCCATTCTACTATAACTTCCGAATCCGGCAAGTAACTCTGCTCAAAAATAGCCGAATCTTTTGCCTGCAGCAGCCCAATATCCAAACACAAACCGCCGTTGCGGTACTCCGGCAATCCCGTTAACTCATCCAATCCCGCAACTTCTAAACCAAGTTCTTGCAGCGGTTCCAACAGCGAATAAGTCAACCACTGCGAGAGTTTGTGAAACGGCACTAATTCATCTCCCAGATTTTCTCCTGTTAAAGCCGGATGCCGCCAAACATCGCCTAAATTAACACCACCAATTGCATACCTTCCCGGCCAAATTTCCCCAAAACCTGTCAAAACAGCGCTCAACACATCAGCAGTCTTCACTGTTTTGGATACTGAAACCCGACTGTCGAGCAAGTATTTGACTAAATTGCCGGGACGCGGGTTTTCGCTGCCAAATAATAATGGATGCTGGCAAATCGCATTCCCCAAGCGCTGCAATAATTCTAATCTGCCTGTTAAACCAACTAGCGGATTGTCTCGACTTACCTGAAATCCCGCAGCTAAGGTTTCAAGTTTTAATTGAGAAAGTCCGCGAAAATCAGCTTGCCAAGGAAAATCGGGATTGCTGGAAAAAACACCTTGACAAAACATCCGCAAGCTGGCTATTGCTAACCCTTCAGAACGGCGGTAAACCTGTCCGGTTTCAGGTTCGCAATACTGCCAATCTGCACCAGCACCGGCATCGAGCAAAACGCTGATAATTGCTAAATCAAATTTGATCTTAGCTTGCTCTATGAGTTCAAATTCTGCTAAAGCTGCATTCAATTCGGCGAGGCGTGACAAGTTGCCAGCTTCAAAATGTCGCCAGCGACTGTGAAAGGGAATGTTAAAATCGGGATACTGTTGGCGCGTTGTGTCAATTACATAATTTGCTGCTTTGTCGAGTTGGGATAAATCGACGCGGAAGTAGCGGAGTTTGTCTTGGCGGGCTAAATCAAAAAGCCGATCGCACTTTTGGCGAATAGCAGCCGGCGTTCTCAGATATTCTACAATCTCAAGTTCAATATTGTGCAACTTCATGTAACCAAACACCTATAAACATCGTTTTCTTGAAAAAAGTCAAACTGAGTGTAATCTAAAAGATTATCTAAAATCACATTTTTATCGATTTTGATCAGCTTATATTCCCACTTTGACCCGCTGACTTCGCGTTTTATGTGATCGGAAACTATGACTGAATTTCTTTCCCTACCCGGAGTTACTATTTTACTTAAATCTTCCAGTCTGTCGGCTATGTGAATATCTTTTCCGTAAGTGCAAGACCGAAATATATATAAATTTCCCTTAGCAACTCCCACCGACAAGCCACAAGGTATTTGATTGGCGTCAATAAAAAGTTTCCAATTCTCGCACAGACTTTCCATTGCCGCTAAGGCTGAGTGAGCTTCCGGGAAAGTCAACAAATGCGAATCCCCAACAATACTCCGAATTGTGCCGCCGTATTCTTCGCAAATAGTTTTTTCAAAAGTATCAAAGTTGGTGAGCAAATATTCCACATCTTTGATAGAATTAGATTCTTGATAAGCTATAAAACCTCTCAAATCTGCTTTAATGATTGCTTGATTCTTGATGATTCGCGTTTTGTAACTTTGGTCAACTTTGTATACTTTTTCAGGTTCGCTCATCCCTTTCAAAGAAAACTCGTTGACAAAAGACGTTTGCACTTCTGCTTTGTTGAGCGCCAGCCATGCTGCTTGGGACAAATATATTTCATCCGGCGGAGTTACAGATTCTATGCGCGCTGTTAAATTCACCGTATCGCCAAAGATATCTTTATCTTGATGCAAGACATCTCCTAATGTAATCGACACGCGAATAGCCAATCGTTCGTCGTTCGCCTTGCTAGATTGTTGCGCTCTCAATTCTTGCTGCATTTCTATGGCTGCTACCGCCGCTGCTGTGACGCTGGGAAAAATTATCCAAAATGAATCACCTTCCCCTTTGATCACGCTGCCTTCATTTCTGGCGCTAATATCTGAAACAAAAGTTTTATGCTCGTTTAACAAACTACTTAAGTCCGACTGAGATAATTTTTTGACTCTGGCGGTATATCCACAAATATCGGTTTTTACGATCACACTAGAACGCAAATTAGCCATAACCTACCCTGACTGATCAAAAACCAGCAATAAATTTTATTTAGCAAAGACGCGATTGTTCGCGTCCCATCGGTCGCGTCTTTGCCCTCTTAATCTCCTAAATCGCGTCCGATCGCTTCTGCAAGAATTGTAGCATCTGGCACAGGGTCAGGCGTGTAGTAGCCGGCGGCTTTTTTGGCGACGATTTCGACTTGTGCGTCTGCGGGAATCCAATCTTCAGGAATGGGGATGCGATCGACCACCTGAATGCCAGAATTGATAATCGCATTGTATTTCATATCGCTCATCGAAACTAAACTGTCAATTCGAGAGATCCCCAACCAGTGCAGCACGTCTGGCATTAGTTCTTGAAACCGCATATCTTGAACTCCCGCCACACATTCAGTGCGTGTAAAATAGGCATCAGCGCGATCGCCGCCTTCCTGCCGTTTTCTGGCATTGTACACCAAAAACTTAGTCACTTCCCCCAAAGCTCTCCCTTCCTTGCGGAAGTAAACTATTACCCCAGAACCGCCTGATTGGGCCGTTTGGATGCAAATTTCCATCCCGTGTACCAAATAAGGGCGACAAGTGCAGATATCGGAACTGAAGACATCTGAACCGTTGCATTCATCGTGTACACGTACCGCCAACTGCTTATCCGGGTCAGAAATATTCGCGACATCGCCAATAATATAAACCGTAGTTCCGCCAATTGGTGGCAAGAAAACGTGTAAGTCCGGCCGCGTCACTAAATCCGAGAACATTCCGCCTGTTTGCTCGAACAGAACACGGCGGAGAACGCTTTCTTGAACCCCAATCCGCCGAGCAATTCCCGGCAAATACCAAACCGGGTCGATCGCAACTTTAGTTACTGCTAAATTGCCACCTGCTTTGACTATTTTGCCATCAATGTGCACTCGCCCCTTAGCGATGGCATCTTGCAATTCCGGCATATTAATGTGAGCTTTAGTGACAGCAATTGTCGGTCGAATATCATATCCCTGCTGGAGAAATGAAGTATAAACTTCGCTAACCAAACCCCCAAAGGGATCGAGAGAAACAATCAAATTGTGATCGCCCCAACTCGCGTGTGGCCCGATGTGTGCGGCCGGAGAGGTGTTGGTAAAATCGGGGCGGTGATCTGCTTGGAGTGCGCCAGAAGCAACTGCTAGCGCGCGATAAACTGAGTAGGAACCCGAATGAGTGCCGATCGCATTCCGGTGAGACGATTTGGTAAGGCTACCAATCACAGGCCCCCGTTTCAGCGGATCGATTTCTCCCCAGTGGATGGGATGAGGTTTTGTGCCGGATCTGTCGGGATGGGATGTTAAAACTATATGCTTGGGTTTTGACACAGTTGTTTTTGGCTCTTACTATGGATGCTGCTGTTAGTTGAAAGTGAAATTGCAATTTGAAGCAGTGATTTATGATAGCAAAAGGATTCGGGACCGGGAAGTATCCGGCATAGCCAAACTCGTGACGCTGACTTTTGCGCTGTCCTGAAAATATAACAACTTTGCATATGTGCTTCAGTGATTAGGGCTGGAGTACCAACAGCAAAACTACCTATTTAATCCTAATTTCTCTAGCCTTTATATTTTCTTTCTGCATGATATTTGTTTAACTAACCGCAGAGGGCGCAGAGGGCGTATAGAATCTAGAAAAGAGTGAAAGAGAGGAAAAGAGATGTTCACAATTTCTGCAAGGGTTGTTATAGTTACAACTGGTAGTCGGTAATTATCAACAAAATACTAACTCACAAAATTAATGTTGCCAAGTACATCTAATTATTTGCTCAAAAATGCTCGCGTGCCCGCGTCTCTTCTAGAGATGAAATCGATCGCGCCTTCAGCTTCTACTGTGTCGACAACGGGGAGTGAGAACAATTTTTGTTTGGTGGATTTGGAAATTGCAGCAGGGACGATCGCCCACATTACTCCAGCAGGTACAAAACCTGTATCCCCCTCTGGAGATATCCCAGTTATAGATTTGCAGGGCGGCTTAGTTTGGCCTTGTTTTGTGGATATGCACACCCATATAGACAAAGGTCACATTTGGGAACGATCGCCCAATCCCGATGGAACTTTTGCCAGCGCGATCGAAGCGGTAGGCGCTGACGCTCAAAAAAACTGGAATACAGACGATGTTTACCGGCGAATGGAGTTCGGACTAAAGTGCAGCTACGCCCACGGAACCAAGGCTATCCGCACTCACATCGACAGCGCGGGCGAACAGGGAACTGTTAGTTTGGGAGTATTTGAAGCGCTGCAAGCCGAATGGGGTGATCGGCTGATCTTGCAAGCAGTTTCCTTGGTTTCCCTCGACTATTACCTGACACCCGCCGGCGAAAAATTAGCCGATCGCATAGCCCAAATCGGCGGGATTCTCGGCGGCGTCGCCTATATGAATCCCGACTTAGACAAACAACTCGATCAAGTTTTTGCCTTAGCCAAAGAACGAAATTTAAACCTCGACTTCCACACTGACGAAAACGACGATCCAGATTCAGTAACACTGCGGGAAGTCGCAAAAACCGCCATCCGCCATAAATTTTCCGGTCAAATTATCTGCGGACACTGCTGTAGTTTAGCCGTACAACCCTCAGATTTAGTAACAGAAACTATCGAATTAGTCAAGGAAGCAAATATTGGCATTGTCAGCTTGCCGATGTGCAACCTTTACCTGCAAGACCGAGAATCTGAGCATACACCGCGCTGGCGGGGAGTGACGCTAGTGCACGAACTCAAATCAGCAGGAATTCCCGTTGCAGTTGCTAGCGACAATTGTCGCGATCCGTTTTACGGATTTGGCGATCACGATGTTTTAGAAGTTTTTAATATGGCAGTCCGTATCGCTCATTTAGATAGGCCTTATGGAGACTGGTCCTGTGCAGTGACAAAGACTCCAGCAGATTTAATGGGGTTGCCGAATTTAGGACGAATTGCAGTGGGTTTACCTGCTGATTTGATTTTGTTTAAGGCGCGGAATTTCAGCGAATTGTTATCTAGAGCGCAGGGCGATCGCACAGTTTTGCGGCAGGGCATTAAAATTGAGACAACTTTGCCCGATTACCGCGAACTAGACGACTTGTTAGCAACGGAAATCTGACATTTTGTACGAATATCAAGAACAGGCAAGATGCCTGTTCCACAAAAGATGAATTTTCTTTCTACTCGTTAGTATGCAGAGCCGGGAAACAGTTAATTGAGTTTTGTGGAACGGGCAAGATCCCGTTCTTGACAATGGTGTAATATGTAGGTTTTAAAAAGCATTTAGCATTAGTATATTGTCAATTCGCCACTATTTTGATATAAATATAAAAGCTAATTCGAGTGAGGATGTTTTAAGTGAAAGCAGTTATTTTATTGTCGGGAGGGCTGGATTCCTCAACAGTTTTGTATCAAGCCAAAGCCGACGGCTGCGAGTGTTACGCTATTTCCTTTGACTACAAGCAAAGACATCGGCGGGAGTTGGAATCAGCAAAGGCGATCGCACTTTCGGCCGCAGTTAAGGCACATCAGGTGGTAAACTTTGACCTAACGCTTTGGGGCGGTTCGGCTTTGACGGATAATGAGATGGAATTGCCGATCGAGCGCAATCTTGCAGAAATGTCTCTAAACATCCCCATTACCTACGTTCCTGCCAGAAATACGATCTTTCTCAGCTTTGCCCTCGCCTACGCAGAAACTCTAGAAGCCGATCGCATTTACATCGGCGTCAACGCTTTAGATTATTCCGGCTATCCAGACTGCCGCCTCGATTACATCCAAGCAATGCAGGAAGTATTTCGGTTAGGAACAAAGCAGGGAAGAGAAGGAGAACCTATTAATATTGTAACACCTTTGATCGAACTTAAAAAAACAGAAATTATTCAATTAGGCAACAAATTAGGAGTACCTTGGGAGCAAACTTGGTCTTGCTATGCAGGCGGGGAAAATGCCTGCGGTGTTTGCGATTCTTGTCGCCTGCGGCTGGTGGCTTTTGAGGAATTGGGGCTGAAAGATCCGGTGCCTTACGCTTAAACAGGACTTACGCATTTCGTAGGGTGCGTCAGAGGTAAAACCTAATTATTTCGTACTCGCTTCAAGCCTGACGCACCTTACAAACAAGACTAAAATTCAGGCTGCTTATTTAGCTTCCGGCTCATCCTCAACTTCCGGTTGACTCAGGGGGAACGCATCTTATTGAACACTGTTCATCAGTGGTGAGTATATTTTGAGATAAATTCACCATTCTTAGAAGCTACCGACACGCTTTGTAATGACTCTTTAGATAAAATATGAACTGATCAATGGTGGTTTTTACTTAATGCTAAGTTTGAGACAATAAAAATATTACAACCACTGTTTACAAGTTGTATAATTGTTATTAATTAGTTATTTGTGAGAATTTAGGTAACTGTAACAGCGAGAATCTTAGTCCAATAGTCATCATCCCACCCTGCTGGAAGTCGCTTATTTCTGGCTCCGGTTTTTGAGGTTCTTTCTTGATTCAAAAGATTAAGCGAGATGTGTCTAATCCTAGCAAAGTTTTGCGGAGCATTATCTTTTCTAATTCGACAATCATCTTCACAAAAACCCACATCTAATACCCAATGTAAAGAATTTTCAATTCCCCAATGGCTGCGGACTGATTCACCAAATTTTTGAGCATTATTTGGTAAACTACTAATATAATAACGAGTTTCAATAGTTGTTTTTCCTTTCACTATTCTCACGGATTCTATCAGAACTATACTATGAAGCTTCTCCCATAGATTGTCGGGATATATCCGCTCTTTGATGTCACTTAACATGGTTGTAATGTCTGATTTTTGAGCGACCGTGATTATTCTCTTTCTTCGTCGCATGAGCTGTATGTGTAAATCCCGAAAATCCTTGTAGAATTGCTTGTTTAAACAACTCTTCTACTCTGGCATACAGGGATGATTGGTTCTTTTTTAAGGTGAGTACGTAATCTCCTCCTTGTTCGACAATTGACTTCACAATTGACCTCTGACAGCCCATAGCATCAATGCTGACAATGCTTCCCTTCAATTCTAATACTTTGAGTAAAGCCGGAATAGCTGTGATTTCATTAGACTTTTTATCAACCTTAACTTGTCCTAAAACTAATCTTTGACTGGTCGCCCAAGCACTGACCATATGAATCGCTTTTTTGATGAATCGCTTTTTTGTCTCCTCCCCGTGAGTAATAATGGCGAAGAGTTTTGGCATCAATTGCGATTACTTCTCTGGGATTGAAGCAGCTAATAGATTGAATCTAACTCAAAAAACATTTCTGAAATTGCTCAGGTTTGAGGCGAGAAAATACTCGCGCAATTGTGTCATGCGAAGGGATGCCATTCGGCAATTCTAAAATTGTCTTTAACCATTCGTATTTAGCACGCCCGTAACTTTCGATATCCACCCATGTATCAGCACCACAAATCACGGCACAAATTGAGAGGGTGATAATATCAATTAATTGATGATGCTTCGTTTGCTCAATTCTGGGATATTCTAAGTCGGGAAAATGATAGGCAATGGTGATTTTAGGTTTGAGTTTCATAATGCTAAGCTCTAATTAAATATTTTTTATATACTCAATAACTCTGCTCCAATATACGATATTCTGTTAACATAAAATCTAGATGCGTTCGCCCTGATGGAAAATACTATAGTGCTGCTCAAAGTTTAGCTTTTCCATTTTCGGCGATCGCAGAAGTACCCGGATTTATTGAACAAAGCAGGGCAATCGGACAAAGAGCAGCCGTCAGTTGGTTTCCGACAATAATTAGAAAAAATTTGCCACAGAGCGAGGAATAAAAGATGTACAATAGATACGCATAAACTCTATATTTAGCGTGTATATGGCGCACATTTTCGCTATAAATAGCGCCTCACACTCTAGAAAATATATATCCTCATTATTTCTTTCTCATCCTTCTCTGGGAACCTCTTTTAGGCAGCCGCTTAATTTCTGTTTCGCCTCCTTGAAATTCTACTTCTTCTCTAATTTCTAGAGTGACACTTTTAACATCGCTTTCGGTCATTAGTTCCTTTTCATCAATTCCCTTATGATCCGGTAGATTTTCTATTAACTGCACGTCCAACCCAGAAGTTTGAACCGACAATTCTTCGATTTTTTTACTAATTTCAGTTTCTTCAAGCTCCTGCTCAATTTCCGCCGCCACTAAATCTTCGTCGAAAGCAGGAAAATCCTCAAGTTCTTGACTAATTTCAGTTTCTATGATTTCTTTCTCTACTAGCTGCATGGATAACTGCTGCTTTTCCCTTGACAATTCCTCAACCTTAGTTCCAAGCATTCTAATCTGTTCGTTGAGAACGCGAATTTCTCGGTTTTGCTGCTGAATCATTTCTTCGGCATCAGCAAGAGTTCGATTTCTCTCTAATATCACCTCATTTTTAGTTTCTAATTCCAAAGCGCTCATAGCCGCTTTAATTACATTATAAAAATGCGGCTTAGATACATCAACTTGTTTAGCATTATGGCGACTTTTTCCCAAAAGTCCAATCTTTTGTCCTTGCTTAACAGCCAAAACAAAACCTTGATGATTTTTTATTTTTAATTCTTTGACAAAATCTACTTGAACTAAACTGCAAATATATTTTTGACAGTCAAAATAAAATTCTGCTTTCATCAAAAAGCACCCCTTCCTGCTACAGTCCCGCAGAATTATACCACGAACAGAGTTTTTGCGGTAAATAAAAAGAAATAAATAATCGATCGCCCATTTTGATCAAAACTAAATTTCATCCTCAACAACATCTTCCGGCAACTCTACCACACCCGCAATCAACTTCCAACAAGGGTCATCTCCTTCCCAATTATCGGGTCGCCAAGGCATACTCAAACTCACTGTTACCAAACAAGCTTTTTGCGGTCGATACCCCAATTCTAACTTTCTAATAAACACCGGATCGGTAATTGTTGCAGTCAATCTTTGATCATGATGCGTGACAATAGATCCTTCCCATTTATTACCACCTTCAAATCTTTGACTTAACTTTTTTACCGTAAATCTTACTGCTTTGACTAATTGCAAAGTTAGGCGATCGCACATTGGCAAAGACTGCATATATTCCACCGTAACATATCGCAAATCGTTGTGCAAAATATATTCTTTCCTCTGGCAATATTTCAGGAAATATGCTGGCGGAACTTTCCCTACTTGCCGTCATTTTCCCGGTAAAACAGAAAGATTTTCACACTCAAAGCCAAAGTCCGGCCCCGTCTTTGCCAGAGGAATCTCTAGAACTTCTAACAACGCGGGTTCAAGTCTATCTATCTGCCGCTTTTCTTTAGGAATTTGGCCATCTGGTAATTCGGAAACCGGACGCACCTACTTACCTTGAAGTTCATTAATTCCGCCGATGCACCTGTCGCCGCGTTTCCAGGAATTAGCGAGACAAATTATCCGAATCATTCGATTTTAGATTTTAGATTTTAGATTCATCTCACAATTATCTAATATTTTCACTAAATCAAAGATGATTAATTGTGACATTTTTCCACTTATCGCTGAGATATTCAGCAACTAAGCGGCGGTGACAATTATGAGGTTTTGGTTCGCTACAAAGCAGACACCCGCAGTCTAAAATATCCGAGGAAACCTTGTGTTCAATTTGTCTATCGCCCATCAACTCCAAAAACTTCTTTTCATAAACATCCCAATCTCCCTTTTTCTTTTTATAATCATCCAAAATATCTTGAGTCGGCGCTAAATCCAGCACATGAACATACTCAATATTACCAATGGTTCGCAGAAAATATTCTAAATCTTTCCGCTTAGCAAAACCTGCTAACTGTGATACATTATTCAGCCGTGTATCGATTACCCTGCGGACTCCCGCTTTCATCAAAATCCCAAAAAACTCCTCCGCACTTTTTTGAGTAAAACCAATTGTAAATAAATTAATTGCTTTCTTTTGTGACATAAGCGATTTCCAATCCGTGACGATAATAAGCGGTTTCTAAATCAACTACTTCCTGTTTAACTTGAGGCTCTAATTCAAACAAGCTTAGCTGAATTGGCTCATTATTTTTTTTTCCTTTGTTAAACTTGCTCAAAAGTCTTTCTTCTAAATGCTGGTGCGCTTCTAAATTGCCATCGGACAGAATATGATTAATCTGCAAGTTAAAATCTTTCAACTTGTGGCAAACTAAAATAGTCCGATGACAAGTAATCGGGTCTTTTTCCGCACACATTAAACTGATTTTATAATTGGCGGCGCCTTTTAGCAGGCGCTGAATTCCTGCGGAAAATAGAGGAGTTGCTGCTATGCGATCGTATAAAGCTTTGCCGCTAGTATCGTAACAGGTTAAATCCTCTGGTCTCGCGCCCAACTCTTTGCCTAAAAAAATATATTGAATGCCAACACTTGACAGAGAAGCTTTAATTTCGGATTTATTAAAATGAGGTAAATAGCGGCTAAAAGGATGCGATCGCACGTCCGCAACCGCCGTAATTCTGTGTTGTTGCAGCAGCAAAACAAACGCTTCAATACTCAGATTGGAGTGTCCGATCGTAAATAATTCCATTGCTTCGATCTTACTATTCAGTCTTTGCCTTGCGGAGGAGAATTTGTGTATCCAGATGGTTTCAACCTGTAAACTTCAACCTGTGGGTTTTTTAAGCAACTTTTGAATTAAAAGTTGCACAGCCAGCAGCATCAAACCCAAAGATGCAAAAGCAAAAACACCCGCACCCAAAGCCACAATCCCCATAACTAAAGTTCGCACAGCCGCGCCAATATTAATCGCAGTCACATTGTCAGAATGAATCGGGGAATTTGCAAAAGTTTGGACGATTGACAAAGTTAGCGCGTACAAAGCCGCCGCAAAGCCGCCCGCGATCAGGGAACCCATCACGCACCGCAAAATCGTCGGTGGCGTGGAAGATGCAGAGGTTGCATCTCCAGCGGAACTCAGAGGTTTAGAAGTAGAATTTGGATTAGTTAAATCAGTCATGGCGATTTTAGATTTTAGATTTTAGATTTTAGATTTCTGGTTAATTCACCACAACTAAAATCGGTGTTGAATCACATATTATCAGTTCCTCGATCTCAATAGACTCTGCGAAAAGTTAGATTAATCTTGACCCTCGCCTGTTAGACAGGTTTAAGGGGCGATCGCGATCGCACCATCTTCGAGTTACACCCTCGGAATCGGCGCTTTTACATCATTTTCCTCCGAAAAAATCCGAATCCCAGTATTGCTAAACTGTGCCACCCAAAAATCCAAATCGGGAGAAGCGATCGCACTTTTAACCCGTTCCACAACCTGCTGAGCCTGCTCTGGAGACTCCGCCAGCGCAAACACCGTCGGCCCTGAACCCGACATCATCGTCCCCAAAACCCCCGCCGACTCAAAAGCCTCCCGCAACTGCAACACCTGCGGGTACACGGGCAAAGCAACTTTTTCTAAATCGTTATGCAGCAATTGACCAATTTTTGATCGATCTTTTTGGGCGATCGCCGCCACCATCGGGCCCGAATGCAGCCGTTCCCGGCGGCACGCCAAATCTTCCGCTGCACAATAGGAACTACTGAACTGCTGGCGATAAGTTTGATACGACCATGCAGTAGAAATACTGAGATTGCGGTACTTCGCCAACACCACAGAAAAGCCCCCCAAATCGGGCAATGGCGACAGTTTATCCCCGCGACCAGTTGCCAAAGCCGTACCTCCCGCAATGCAAAAAGGCACATCCGAACCCAAAGTTCCCCCCAACTCTTGCAACTCCGACTGAGTAAGTCCCAATTGCCACAGCAAATCCATCCCCACTAAAACCGCGGCCGCATTTGCAGAACCCCCGGCAAGCCCCGCCGCCACAGGAATCTGTTTGTGAATCGCAATCTCGACTCCGCCGTATTTCGCCAAAGCATCGGGGAATTGCTTCGCCAACAAATCCGCCGCCCGGTAGGCCAGGTTATTCTTATCAGGAGGGACTTGCGGGTGATCGCAGCGCACGCGAATCGTGTCCGTACCGATCGCGCGCAAGTCAATTCGATCGGCTAAATCTATGCTTTGAAGTACCATCGCCAGTTCGTGATATCCGTCGGGGCGATCGCCTATGATTTCCAGATACAGATTGATTTTTGCTGAAGCTAGCAGAGAATATGAACGCATAGGTGATTAAGCCGCAGGTGAAAGAAACCCCTGGTTGAAATTTATTGACACCAGTCCGAGTCCATTTTCTCACAACTCAAAGGAAATATTATGCAGGAAATGTGGAAAACTTTTTTTACTTCCGGGCCATTTATTCCTCACGGCCACTGCTATCTCTGGCATACCCCCTTAGTCGGGCTTCACATTGCCTCAGATTCTATTATTGCACTCGCGTATTTTTCCATCCCGATTACATTGGTTTATTTTATTTCCAAACGCGAAGATTTGCCTTTTGATTGGATCTTTGCCCTGTTTGGAGCCTTTATCGTCGCCTGTGGCATCACTCACATATTTGAACTCTGGACACTTTGGCATCCTAACTATTGGCTTTCAGGAACAGTCAAAGCAATTACTGCCCTTATTTCATTAGCTACAGCCATACTTTTGGTAGACTTAATGCCTCAAGCCCTAGCACTTCCCAGTCCCGCACAGTTAGAATCCGCCAACCGACTCCTAGAAGCTGAAATTGTCGAGCGCCAATTAGCAGAAGCCGCCCTAAAAAAAGCTAAAGAAGAATTAGAAATTCGCGTTGAAGAACGCACCGCAGAGTTAAAGTCTCAAACGCAACATCTAGAATTTGCTAACCGACTCCTAGCATCAGAAATTGTCGAGCGCCAATTAGCAGAAGCTGCCCTAAAAAAAGCTAAAGAAGAATTAGAAATTCGCGTTGAGGAACGTACCGCAGAGTTAAAATGTCAAACTCAACAGCTCGAACAAGCCTTGTTTGAATTGAAGCAAGCTCAATCCAACCTAATTCACAGCGAAAAAATGTCATCTTTAGGGCAATTGGTCGCTGGGGTTGCTCATGAAATCAACAATCCGATTAACTTTATTTACGGCAATATTACTCACACCCGCCAGTATGCCAATAGTTTGCTAGAACTGGTGAATCTCTATCAAGAGCAGTATCCGAATCCCATACCCATAGTTCAAGAAAAAATCGAGTATATAGATTTAGACTTTATCATCTCTGACCTGCCAAAAATATTAATTTCTATGATAAACGGCGCTGAGCGGATTTTTGGTATTGTCAAGTCGCTGCGAATTTTTTCTCGCCATGACGAAGCAGAAATGAAACTAGCCAACATTCATGAAGGAATTGACAGCACACTGATGATTTTGCAAAGCAGATTGAACACTAATCCCGGTTTGGCGAATATTCAAGTTATCAAAGAATATGGCGAATTACCGAAAATAGAGTGCTATCCCGGACAGCTAAATCAAGTATTTATGAATATCATCGCTAATGCTATTGATGCTTTAGAAGATGACAGCCACAGCGAGTCGATTGCAGCCAATGAAGCTAATCCCCTCATCATCAAAATTTCTACTAAACTTTTAGAAAGTGAAGTCGTAGAAATCCGAATTAGCAACAACGGGCCAGCAATCACAGAATCGGTGAGGAACCAGTTATTTAATCCATTTTTTACCACTAAACCAGTAGGTAAAGGCACGGGATTAGGTTTATCAATTGGCTATCAAATTATCACAGTAAGACATCAAGGCGAATTGCAGTGTATTTCTGCACAGGGGAAAGGTGCAGAATTTATTATTAAAATTCCGATTAACCTGCAATAAACCTTTAAAAATCCCCATGAAACCTCAATTCAACTGTTAGTAGTCAGACCAAAGAGTGGTTTTTCTTAAATAGGAATTACGCCCGATTGTTGAGCAACATTTTTTTTACGAAAAGACTCGTTGTACACAGCAGATTCGGTAAAAAACCAGGTTTATGGGCCCCGATGCGTAAGTCCTGATAAAAAAAGAATTCCCAAATGCGCCACTTATTTAAGAAGCCGGGTATCTAACAAAATCTTGAAGTTTAAACATCTGAGAGCATATTATTACTCAAACTTACCCATTGATCCACGCTTAAATCTTCAGCGCGAGATTGAGGATTTATCTGTAACTCTTCTAGCAAGTGAACGAGTTTATCTAAGTCCACAGCCCCTTTCAAATTATTTCGCAGCATCTTGCGCTTGCTACCAAATCCCAACTTAACTAAATTCTCCAAATAGCGCGGATTAACCGCCGCAGTTTCTATCTCTCTGGGGAGCAGCCGCACCACGGCGGAATCGACTTTTGGCGGCGGAAAAAAGTCTTTAGACGGCACATCACAAATTAACTCGCATTCTGCTAAATACTGCACACGCACTGACAGCGCGCCAAACGCTGTCGAACCCGGTTTAGCGTAAAGCCTTTGGGCTACTTCTTTCTGCACTAAAAGCACGATCGCATCGAAGGGTTTAGCAGCAGGAACAGATATCGTTCCCAGCAGTTTTTGCAGAATCGGGCCGGTGATATTATAGGGAATATTGGCAACAACTTTATTGGGATTGTGGAATTTGGGAAAAGCCGTTAATTCAGCCTCTAAGTCCATTTCCAAGAAGTCGCCTTGCAGCAGTAAAAAATTGTCGGTTTTGCCGAGTTGTTTGGCTAGCTTGAGACACAAATCTCGATCGATCTCCACAGCAACAACAGACTCAGCCGCAGGCAGCAAGCGCCGAGTCAAAATCCCCGTACCCGGCCCAATTTCCAGGACGCGATCGCGATCCAAAGAAGCCGCTTTCACAATCTTATCTAAGGCTTTCTCGCTTTTGAGCCAATGTTGAGCAAACTGTTTCCGGGGTCTGGTCGATCGCATTTTTTGAATTTTTGGAGAAATCTTAGCCTGTCATTCTATCACAGCTTAATATCTTTTCCCAACATACGGTGATGTTTATTTTTGTTAACAAGGGTTGAATTAAGCAAAAAACTTGGGCACTATAATAAGGACAAACGATAAAAAATACATTTATTTCTTCCCAATTACCAACAGCACAACACCTAAGTCACGGAGACAGGGATAGCTATTTTTCCAAATAACCAATAACCAATAACAAATAACCAATTACCAATTACCACTTCCCCAAAAATGAAATTCCAACGGATATTTGGTACATTACCCAAAACCACAGCCAGCGCCCCCGGCCGAGTAAACCTGCTGGGCGAACACACAGACTACAACGATGGATTTGTACTTCCAACTGCGATTCCCCAGCGCACCACAGTACAAATCGGCTTCAGCAGCGACGATCGACACCATGTTTATTCAGCAGAATATGACGAACTCATAAATTTTTCAGACGACGATACCATACCGCAAAAATTCGTCAGTTATATCTGTGGCTGCCTGAGACTTGTAGAAAAAGAAGGATACAAAATACCGCCAATAAATCTCTACATTACCTCGACTGTGCCGATCGGAGCCGGTTTGTCCAGCAGCGCCGCTTTAGAAATAGCCACCCTCAGAGGACTGCGCACGCTGCTGAACCTCCCCCTAGACGACGTGCGCCTAGCTCAAATCGGACAGCAAGTCGAAATCCGGTATGCCGGCTTGAACTGTGGCATCATGGATCAAATGGCGTCGAGTTTAGCAGACACCAACACCATGCTATTGATTGACACCCGCAGCCTCGAATGCCGCCCGATACCTTTTCCCACAAACACAGAAATTTTAATAATTGACAGTGGCGAAAGCCACGAACTGGCAGCAGGAAGCGGCTACAACCAGCGGCGCGCCGAGTGTGAGGAATCCGCGCGGCTATTGGGAGTTAAAGCTCTTAGGGATATCGCCGATCCCCAAGCTGTCGAAGTATTGCCGGAACCCCTCAGAAAGCGAGCGCGGCACGTGGTTACTGAAAACAACCGCGTACTCGAAGCGGTAAAATCTTTGCCAGCCAAACGTTTTGGCGAGTTAATGAATGCTTCCCATGCCAGTCAGCGCGACGACTACGAAGTTTCGGTGCCTGCAGTAGACACGCTGGCGGCAATCTTGCAGTCAATCCCCGGAGTCTTCGGCGCAAGGCTGACCGGCGGAGGTTTTGGCGGTGCTTGCGTAGCGTTGGTGGAGACTGGGAAAGCGGGTGTTATCGCATCCGAGGCGATCGATCGCTACCAGCGCGCAGGTTATAGCGGCCGCGTTTTGGTTCCTGAAGTTAAAGTTACTTCTTAACTCCAGAACTATCTCCCGGTAGGGAAGGCCACCGCACAGTCAGGATTACCGAATCCTCCTCGGCAGACCAATAATGAGGCACTCCCGGCAGCCAGAGAGCATAATCTCCTTCGCGAGAAAGCAATATTTCTTGTTCTGGAAATTGCAGGCGAAACCGCCCTTTTACCAGGATAGAAAGCGTCGTGGCTTCCGCATTTACCGCCCACTGAGTCCTACAATCTCCGGCGGGGTGAGCGCCCCATTTTACTTCTAAAACAGAAGTCGATCGCGGGTCATCTTCAGGAGTCATAAAGTGACCCGCAAACCAACCGCCCCGACTTGCACCTTTAGCGCCGGCATTTCCGAAAACCACTTGAGATGACATCAATTAATCAGGTAAACAACAAAGATGCTTAGATCGGGGGACACCCTCTAACTTATTACTTGCGGCCCGAAGGTTGACCTTCCGTAGTCGCTATTTCCCCAGCTTCCATCAACTGCTTAAAGCGACGTAAATCATTGGCAATTTGCTGTTCGGGAGCTTCGCCAAATAGTTTAGCCGCGCCAGCACCAATTGCACCGCCCGGAGGGTTGTATTCGATGACAACTTTTACCTCTGTACCCCGTCCCGCTGATGCCGGTTGAAAACGCACAAAGCCTGAATTGTCAACATCAGCTCCTTCCACCGACGCCCAAGCAATTAAGCGATTTTCTTCTTCACGGACAATCTCTGCATCCCATTCCACACTATTGCCCATCGGCGCGCTGGCAATCCAGTGAGAACGTGTTTGATCTATTACCGTAACGTGTTTGAGATGCTTCATAAACCGAGGCAAATTTTCAAAATTGCGCCATAAACGGTACAATTCCTCAGCCGGTTTGTCGATCGTCACGGTCTTTTCAACTTTAATGCTTTGATTCGGATCGGCAGCCGACTGCAAACCCTCCACAACCCCCAGACCACGGGCTGCTAAACTGCCACCGGCAACCGCCAGCAAAGCACCTCGCAAAGAACGCTGCGACAAACCAAAAAGCACCAGCGCCCCACCGCCTATTAAAGATGCCCAGCGTTCGGTATCACCGCTGCTACTTTGGTTTTGTTTGTCGGAATTTGTCATTGAACTAGATTCCATTGCTTTCAACCTGGTAAATTAATAGCGAAAAATAGCAGCTAAAGGTGCCTCGTTCGGCACTTTTTCCGGTGGCACCGCGTAAACAGTTCCGCCGTTGAGAATAGTTTGAATTGCTGCGACATTCAACAAATCTTCGTCACCCAATTCTGCATCGGGATGGATTTGCACCGAGTTCGTATCGGGATTAAAACTACCCCACTGCTGAACGCCAAGAGCAACAAATAGTCGATCTACCCGTCCAAAATAAGCAGCCGAAACAGCTTCTTTCAAATCAGCAGAAATTTTATCGCTTCCTGTCAGATCGTGGTATTGTGCGATCGCCTCTGACTGAGCCTGCAAAAACAAAGGTTCCACCAGCGGCCAAGCTTCTGCCCGCAACTCTTCCGGCTTGAGAAGTTTCTGATTGCCTGTAATTCCTTCTTCAACTAAATGCTGGTAGGTATTGGCTTCTCGGTAAAGCGGGAGCAAATACTCAACTCCAGCTAACACTAAAGGAGCTTTTTTATTCCGCAAATATTTGTGCAGCGCCGCATCGATTATGTGGAAATACTGCAATATTTCATGCTGGCGCTCATCTTGATCTGGACTTCCTTGACCGTGAAAACTTCCCGGCTGCTGAAAAGAATTATTAGTGCCTCCTTTGGAAGTAGCAATCCGAAACTGACCATCTTTAGCAGTCGGGTCATATTGCAGAGCCTCATCAAGGCTTTTCGGCAAGTTTTCAACTTCAACTTCCCGAGCACTGTAAGGCGTACACTCAATCAGCCTCACTTCCTTCTGACTGAGAGCTAAAACATAAAATAAATTATCTCCTGTCAGCATAGGCATCAGCGGTTTGACGTGAAAATTGTCGCTAACAACCACTAATTCATCAAAATTCACCGGACAGGTATAGTAGCGGAAAAATCCCGAACCGACAAAAATCGCCAGCAGGTTGCTTTGATTTTCCCAAAAGTTTTCCTGGTCAATTTCTGCTCGGACTGGCTCTAGCAATTGGGCAGCTTCTTTTTTGTCAAATCCGTACTCTACAATTTTGTCTTCAGCCTCTCTGATTAAATTTTTGAACCGAATCGGGTTTTGTTGAATTTCTGTTCCTTGAGCGACTGGCATATAAATAGAGACGCACAATCCAGGAGATTGTTGTACCAGCGCTTTGAGTTCCTCTACAGATATTAAGTTCACCGCTGAAACTCCTTTGCTAAGGGGTTATGTAATGAAAACAACCGATTCTTTAAAATGTATCTCTCCTGACGTGGCCCCTGCGTCTGCCTAAAGTAAGGATCGGCTGCTGTAGAGCATTTCCTCGCCGAACTAAAACGGGGTTTGCAGCGGCTGTTTCAATCAAACTGCTTATGACCTAAGATAGACGCGCCTAAATCGGGCAATATTTTACCATAATTTAATTTAGTCTGGTTCAAATACTCGTTATATATAATAATGAAAACAAAAAATTTTCTGGGGTTGCTCTGGGCAACATTTATTGCCTATACCTTACTGCTAGCTCCTCTCGATCAGCCCGGAACGCTAACAGTTATAGAAAAAATGCTCAAGTTGCAGCTAGAAGGAATTAACCCCTACCTTGTCACCATATTCGCTCTCATGGGAGTGTGGCCGATGGTCTACGCTTGCCTCTTATTCATTGATGAGAAAACCCAAAATATATCCGCTTGGCCTGCTTTCATCGCTTCCAACGGCGCGGGCATCATCGGCTTAATTCCCTATTTACTCCTCCGCCAGCCTCAGCCACAATTTTCCGGTGGCAAAGATATGTTGATCAAAATATCAGACTCCCGCTGGACAGGGATTCTACTTTTACTAACAACAATCTGGCTGTTAGCTTGGGCTTGGTTAAATGGAGATTGGGGAGATTATGTCAGCCAGTGGCAGTCAATTCCTTTTGTGCATTTAATAACTTGGGATTGTTGCTTGATGGCTGTAATATTTCCCTCACTTTTGGGAGACGACATGGCACGTCGCGGACTCTCGGACGATCGCATTTTTTGGGCAGTGTCTCTAGTTCCGCTGTTAGGGCCGCTAGTTTATCTTTGTCTGCGCCCTCCTCTGCCAGAATCTGCAACAGAAATCGCCACTTTCCCACTCACAGCCCGAAATTGAAACATTGAAAAATTTGGTAGTGTTCAAGATGTAATGATATAGGAGTAAAGTTGATTTCCTTCTCCTCTGCTGATGCCTGCCTGTCCAACCTGTGCCTCTTCCCTAACCGTCAAAAATGGTCGCATCCACAACGGTAAACAGCGATTTAGCGGAGTTAGGCTTGGTACGAGTTACGGCAGTTGCGGGAGGGTTTGAGCAAGAGTATTCGGAATTTGGATCGGAGTGCGGATGTTTATACGCGGGTTCATTGGGAGGAAACGCGCGATCGGATTTCTAAGGTTTTGAATGCACAGATTCAGTCGAATTAATTGCGGGTCGAGAAACCGGGTTTTTTATGATAATATTTCGTTAGAGCATCGCAGATTTGCTCAAAAACCGGGTTTCTTATAATCTCAGTCAACTTAAAATAATAGCGATCGCCGATCAATTGACAAAACGTCCGCTTCTCCGTTTTACTGCCCACGTCCTGGTTTGCAATCTACGAAACCTAACGCTTCTGTGTCGAGAAAACTGGCATCGAAATGGCGATCGGATATTCAATTTTCGCAGCACGCGCAATTAGAGCAGCTTTAATTCGTTCTGGCAAACGTCCCAAAATAACTTCGGCATCAGGAGAAAGTTGTTCTTGAAGTTTAGCTTGCATGACATTCACCTTTGGGTTGGAATTTGATAGATACATTCAAGCCACTACCCAACTCAGATTTAGCGGTCTAACGTTGCCAATCACCCGCCGCAAATTACCTCAGACTGCCACCGACAGGATTTCGACGGTCGGGTGCATTGGCGTTGTTCGAGTGCGCGCATCTCTTGCCGTATTTTGATGCTACCGCAAAAAAGCGCGTAACTTTTCAAGTTCATCACCCTGTAAACACTTAGCAAAAGAACGGTGGATCCGAGCATTTGGATGGGGGAGAAAAGCAAAAAATCTTTCACGATTCCCTATCTCAACGAACTCGGATATTGAATTTGCTGTAGAGATATTGAATTGGCTTTGAATCACTTGCTTTGCGCGTGCCCCCAGTACCACTATCACTTTTGCTCTTGCTAGTTCTAAAACTCTCAACAAGTAGGCTTCCACACATTGCTCCTGTGATTCTTCTACACCAGTTTCGGCACGAGACTTACAATGCACTATCTCGGTAAGCGCATAATCAATGCCTGGACTAACGTTCCGTTGAAGTAGCTCAATCGCACGTTGTCTAACCGCTGCCCAAAATCGAGTAGAGCGACTATATTTCCCGTCTTTTAGCAAGGATTTTGTACCATCAACGATCCAGTGCTTACGTCCTCCTCCAAAACGGTAATTGAAATAATCGTGTACTTCGCTACATGACCAATCCCAAGTTGGGTAATCTTCATCAGAGCCAATTGATGGATTTGAACTCAGGAAGAGAATGGGTGCTTGCTCTATCTGTCCACTCCAAGGTTCAGGCACTTGAAATTTTTCTAACCCAATTGCATTTTGAGAGTCAACAATTTTACGACATGGATTTTCAACAGAAATATCTTCTTGACACTCTCGTGCATGGGGACAATGAACAATTTCACTTAGCAGAGTTTTTTCAGACATTCCCGAAATATATCAACTGATTACGAGTTTACGAAAATCTAGCAGTCGAACTTATAATTGTATCGCAGTTGCGGTACAATACCCAAGAGAAGAGAAAAATACCGCAGATCGCTGATGTATTTCACCAAAGGTAGCCAGTAATCCACACATCAATTGCTGGCGAGCGATGAGAATTCAACCAAATTGTCATGCGGCTAAAACGGGATGGTCGAGTTTGCGGACTGCATACAACAGCGCAGCTTTAATATCCTCAAGTTCCAAGTCTGGCAATTCTTCGAGAAACTTAAAAATTTGCTTACCCGCAGCTAGCAACTCTAGGATATCGATGACTCGAATCCGCATTCCCCGGGTGCAGGGACGACCGCCACATTGTCTGGGGTTCACTGTGATTCTGTCAAACAGATAAGCAACGGATGCTGGCATTGGTTAAAATTGTTTGAAACTTTTGTCTCTAGCTTACTTCATTTATCGCCCCACACTCATACCGCGATATAATTCTGCGATGCCACCTCGATAAAGCGCATCAACTAAGTTGCGATCGTTAGTATGAGTTCTTGAGCATTAAACAGTTTACGTTTGGAGGCATTGAGAAATTCGATGCTAACTGGTTCGTCACTTTCGTCATAACTGACAATCACGCCTCCAGGTTCAGAGATAGCATTAGCTGGAAACGCATCACGGAAAATAAAAATCAGAATGTCTGCTTCTGCATCGTATTTAACTTTCATTGGGATTCTCCTGCCAATATCGCTTGACTTGATTTGTCCAGTACAGGGTTAAAATTCGCCTGGTTTTGCCAATTTCAACAAAGGGTACTCTCAGAAGACCATTGCCTCGTTTAATTTGAGCCACCAAAACATCCTCTTCCACGATAATCTGTTGAGGATTGGTGACAGTCGCTTCAACCTCTTCCCTGGTAATTCTCAATCGCTCCTCCCATTGTTACTGACGCTCCTGGGCGTGTTTTGTCCAAACAATTTGCATATATCCTCATACTCCCGATTCCTCTGTAGGTTCCATTTTGGATTTTGCATTTTTAATTCTAACGCCTCTATAGGGTTTTCATCTATTATAGGTATAGTTAAGATTATAAAATTTATGACCACAGCAGTATCTATTGACATTGGTAAGCTCATTACACACACTCCCGGACTGCATGGTGGATGTCCCCACATCGTTGGTAAAGGCATTACCGTTCGCCGCATCGCAACCTGGTACAAGCGAGGATTGAATGCTGAAGAGATTTGCGATCGCATTCGTTAATCTCCCTTCTGTTTCCAGACGTGCTGCCGAAAATTGCCGAGTAATTTGGTGTCTCTAGGGCGGTTGTTCTGAATAAAACTTTTCTCTCAGTTAATTCTCTAAATTCTATGTTGGAAGAACCGTTGGCGAGCAATACCAGTGAAGAAAACTCTCTAGTCACCGCTGTGATCTCTCATGTAGTGAAACCGGGGCGCGACCAAGGTTACGAAGCATGGTTTCATGGCATCGCTGCAGATGCACGAAAATTCAAGGGACATCTGGGTGTCAGCACTATTCGACCCCAGCATCACGCTCATCCTGAGTACGTGGTCATTCTCAAGTTCGATTGCTACGACAATCTCAAGACATGGCTAGAATCTGATGTTCGGCGAGAGTGGATTGAGCGATTACAGCCCTTGATTGAAAGGCCAGAAGATATTCAAACCCTGACCGGATTGGAAACCTGGTTTACGCTGCCCAATAAATCGATGAAGGCTCCACCCCCTCGCTACAAAATGGCGTTAGTTACATGGTTGGGAGTGTTTTTTACCATTTCTATTCTCAATCGTTTGCTGGTACCGCTACTATCAGGGCTTCCTGCCTTGCTCATATCTCTGATGATCACAGGCCTCACTGTTATCCTGCTCACCTATTTGATCATGCCGCGCTTAACACAATTATTTCGCAAATGGTTATATCCCATTCCCTAAATTAAATAAACAAAACCCGCTAGATGCGGGCTGAATTTTAAGAATTGCAATTTAACTCACTACTATGACTTAGGCAGAAACCGGGTTTTTTAGCGAAATAGTGGATTTGAGACTTTAATACTGGTGAAAAACCCGGTTTCTTTGGTATTTCTGCGTAAGTCCTAACTACATCACAACTGCACTAATCAAAGTTTGCACATTTTGTACAACAGCAGTAGTAAAATTATGAGTCACAGGCAAACTGTCAACCACTATTCCGGCGCACAATAGCATCAGGTACAGAATAGAGTATTTAAAGAGCGATCGCGCAACAATCTTATCCTCTGGAGTCTGCAACAGCAACCAAGCTTTTTGGGCAAAAATAGCACCCAGGAAAATAGCTGTACCCGCATACACCGCGCCCGCTAAATGCAGGGGATAAACTAGCAGCAAAGTTGCAGGAATCATCAATAGCGTGTAAATCCAAATTTGGCGGGCTGTCTCTTCGTCGCCCTCAATTACGGGTAACATCGGGACGCCTACTTCCTTGTATTCGTCGCGAATCATCATTGCTAATGCCCAAAAATGCGGCGGTGTCCACAGGAAGATAATCCCAAACAGCAGCCACGCACCCCAACTCAAATCTCCCGTCACCGCAGCCCACCCAACTAGCGGCGGAATCGCCCCTGCTGCACCGCCAATGACGATGTTTTGCACGCTGTGACGCTTCAGCCAGTGGGTGTAAATTAGGACATAGAAAACGATGCCTGACATTGCTAGCAATGCCGCTAATAAGTTGGCAACAACTGTCAGCAATGTAAAGGATATTGTAGCTAGGGCGATCGCAAATATCAAAGCATCCCGCTTCTTGACACGCCCGGAAGGAATCGGCCTCCACCGGGTGCGCTCCATAATATAATCGATGTCGCTGTCGTAGACACAATTAATCGTATTCGCCGACGCAGAAGCTAAAGCGCCTCCGGTAATAGTTGATACCAGTAATAGCGGGTCTACTTCTCCTTTGGCCGCCATCCACATTCCTGCTGATGTGGTGATTAGCAGCAGTAAAATAATTCTGGGTTTTGTTAGTTGATAGTAACTTTTCACCACTTGCGAAAAGTTTTCGTGGAGGCGGGGGCTGTCGTTGGTAAGGATTTCTTGCATCGGTTGTAAGCTGTTAGTAATTATTTGCGAATTCGTCATTAGGTTGTATGGGCGGGTTTTAGGATAAATATTTGCTGTAGCTACAAGGATTAATAAACCCGCCCCATCTTACTTATCTCTCAAGCTGATAAAACTCGATCGCGCCAAGCTAAAACACTAAAAGCTATCAGGGTTCCCAGCAAAGCAGCACCGACTGCTTGGTGGGCGACTGTCAGCGGTTCTACCTGAAGGTGCAGCCGGAATGTTGCTAATCCCAGAACTAATTGAGCAATTAGGCAAACACTCGCCCAGTTAGCCAGTTTTCGCAAGTTTGGACTCAGTGCAGGCTGCCGCCAAGCCATGACTGCTACGGCTAAAGTCGCTGCTGTAGCTGGTACGATACCGGCGATGTGGCTGTTCATTACCGAGCACAATTCTGAGGAGTCTAAACATTGGTGCAGTGCCCATCTAGAGCCTACTAATGCTCCTAGCAAACTTTGCAGGTAAACTAATAATGCTGCGATCGAACTTACCCAAGCTAATTTGCCGACATTTCCTGTAGCTTGGTAGGGAGTCAGCATGAAACCGATGACTAGCAGGGTGCCAAAAAATAGTAAAGCTGTTCCCAAGTGAGCGGTAACGATGTCAAATCTCAGCAGTTGTGTTACTGTCAAGCCGCCCAATACGCCCTGAAAAACGATTAGAAATACTGCCCCAGCGCTCGCCCAAGGCAGCCATTTTGGCAGGCGGCTGCGGTAAAACAAAGATAGTCCTAAAAGTGCGATCGCGCTCAAGCCAATTGCCGCTGCGTCCAACCGGTGAAACCACTCCAGAAATACCTGCAAATTCATTTGCGCTGCGGGTATTAATTGACCGTAGCACAGCGGCCAGTCGGGGCAAGCGAGCCCCGCATTCATGACTCGCGTGGCGCTGCCTACGGCCATTAACAGCCAGGTTGCGATCGCAATTTTCCACACTAGACCGCGGATAATATCTTGTGGCTGCCACTGCACTCCTGCTGCGTTTGGCTGATTTACAACTGAGTTTGCCATGAACTTTACCTTAGCCTTTGTTATCGATCGAACTTAATGAAATAGCGAGCTTTTACTTTTGCTGAGCTTAGCGGAGCTTAACACTCTTTTTCTGTGACAAACCGTCATATATACTACCTTAGCGACATCGCAATCCAATTAGTTTGTCTTTAGATATTTTTCAACTTTCCTCTTTACATTACAAAGTATTGCAGCTATTTTTATAAATTTCAACAAACTTTAATTATTTTACCGAACCCTTTGCTGTTACAGCCTCCCTCCCTGTCCCCCTCGCGGAGAAAAATAAAGATATGATTAAGAAAAGCTTTTTTTCAAAGGTTTATGATATATATCCAACTTTGAACGTAAAAATTTGTAACTAAATACAGGACTGAAGAGTTAGCCCCTAGGTGTTTTTCAAGGTAGTTCTCAGGTGTACTCACGTCAGATTGTATAATTCAGTTCCAACACTCAGCGTTTTATCTAATTCACCAGTTATCATTTCTTGCCTGCTTAACTAAATTTGGAATGGAGGAAGTGGCGCTCTTGCAGGGTAGGGTTCACTAATCTTTGATGCGGTAACTTATAAAAATTCCTGCATTTTTCTGGTGGAACCACCTTGAAAGCATTCAGACTAAAGAGTGCGATCGCTATTTTGACTATGCCAATGTTACTGAATTATATCAGATCCGGGCGATCGCATATAATAAGGGAATAGTGACTACTGGATTTTAGGCTTGCAGGGTGTCTCAGCTCCGAAATCATCAATTGATAGATCCAATCACTCTATCTGATGCAATCTATATCAATTCGGGATCGCCAAGTTAAAATCACTTTTTCTCCTGGTTCAATGTTTTTGACTCGCTCCTAATAACTAATGACTAATGACTTCGTTATTTCAAAAATCTAAAAAGGTAAAATTATGTCCCAAAAAAACGAAACCGCTGTTCTGGTATTATCGCTCCTAATTACGATCGGGCTAGCCGGTGCAGGTATTTGGTGGCTGACAAGCCGAGGCGGCATCAATGTCGGGGGTTTATCACCCCAAAATCCGACTTTTCCCAACTCGGCGACGGGGAATTCCCCCCAGTCAGAGCAGGCAATTGGGCAGCGTCTGAGTGCTGGCGAAAAACTGTTACTTCCAGATCAAGCCACAACAACCAAACAAGCAGCAGTACAGGCGATCGCATCTGGCAACTATAACGCAGCTATTTCCGACTTACAAGCTTCGCTGAAAACGAATCGCAACGATCCCGAAGCACTAATTTACCTCAACAACGCCCGCATCGGCGATCGCAAATCCTACACAATTGCCGCCGCAGTTCCCATTGGCAGCGATATCAATGGTGCTCAAGAAATTCTGCGGGGCGTCGCTCAAGCTCAAAATGAAATCAACCAAAGTGGCGGCATTAGCGGTACTCCATTAAAAGTGCTAGTTGCTAACGACGACAACAACCCAGAGATTGCCTCGCAAATTGCCAGTGCTTTAGCAAATAACTCTGAAGTTTTAGGAGTGATCGGGCATTTTAGTTCTGACGCAACGCTAGCAGCCAGCAAGATTTACCAGCAAAAACAATTAGTAGCAATTTCTCCCACAAGTACGTCGGTGCAGCTTTCAGGAGTTGGCAACAATATATTTCGGACAGTGCCGAGCGATCGGTTTGCGGCTAATGCTATTTCCCGCTATATGCTGACAAAATTGCAAAAGCAAAAAGCTGCTGTATTTTTCAATTCTGCTAGCAATTATAGCAAATCTTTAAAAAGTGAATTCACTACTGCTCTTTACGGAGATGGCGGACAAGTAGTATCGGAATTTGACTTTGCTAAGGGTAATTTTAATGCTGCCGAGAGCTTTAAAAGTGCGATCGCCCAGGGAGCAGAAGTGATTGTTTTAGCAGCCAATACCGCCACGCTCGACCAAGCTTTGCAAGTAGTGCAAGTAAACGCCAAACGCCTGCCGTTACTAGCAGGAGACGATGCTTATACTGCTAAAACACTGCAAATCGGTGGCGCAGCCGCAACAGATATGGTGCTAGCTGTTCCTTGGCACATTCTCGCAGATCCGCAGTCAAACTTTCGCCAAACATCCAAACAACTTTGGAATGCTGAAGTAAGTTGGCGCACAGCTTTAGCCTACGATGCGACGATCGCCTTAATTGCCGGTTTAGGGCGCAATCCGACTCGTACAGGTATTCAACAAGCGTTATCGGCGTCAGATTTTTCCGCAAATGGAGCATCGGGCCCGATTCGGTTTTTACCTTCGGGCGATCGTAATCGCGCAGTTCAGTTAGTAACTGTTAAACCCGGAAATCGCACCAGTTACGGTTACGATTTTGTGCCGATATCTGGTTTGTAAACTATTGGCGATCGCCCAATTTCGGTTATACTATTCATTGGTAATTTCTAGGGTTGGTCAAGCAGAAAGGCTTACGAAATGAGTAGTTATATCAAATCCGCTTGCCTCGGAATTAATATTACGCACAATCAGGAAACGGCAGTGCCATTTCCCTACAATTAATCGGGTGAGAATTACATCTCTCATTAAGTGTTCTTGATTATTTGGGCGTAGGGAAACGGCATTGCCCAAGGCGTGTCAACTTAAGCTTTTAGTCCATCAATCCTCCCGCCTACCCGCCAGTCCGCCAGGGGTTGAAACCCCTGTCTAATAGCAAAAGTCCTCTGAAGAGGACTGAGAATAAAAATTTTTAAACTCATTAGTCCTCTTTAGAGGACTTTAGCTTTGAGGCAGGGAATTCATTCCCTGTCGGACTGTGGGACAGTCGGACTACTAAATTCTCCCATACTTACTTCTGTTTGATTACAACCAAAGTAATGTCATCAAATACTTTTTGCTCCCCGATGTATCGCCGCACGTCGTCAATAATAGCTTGCTTGATTTCTGCTGCTGACTTTTCCCTGTTAATGGCAACAAGTTCAATCATTGGCTCAATACCGTATTCCTTTTGATTCATATCAAAAGCTTCGGTAATTCCATCTGTGTAGAGTACGACAACATCCCCGGAATTTAACTCTATTTCAGTAGTAGCAATGAAATCGGCAATATCTGGTTCCAAGGCGATGGGAAAGCCTAACTCCATCGTATCAATCCGCTCTACTTCGCCACTGGAACGCACGACAATTACCTCTTCGTGCTGTCCGCTCAAACGCAGGATGTTGTCCCCCCGATATTCCAGCAAAGAAAGGCTCATACTTTTACCGCAATTGATGCGCTCTACGTTGTCAAAAAGCGTTTGGTTGACTGTCTGCAATAATTTAACTGGGTCGGTTTCATTGTGAACTAACAAAGTGCGAATTGCTGTTTGTGCCATAATCATTAACACGCCGCTTTCTAAACCGTGTCCTGTCACATCGCCGATGCCAATTGTGGCTTTACCGCCGTAATTTAGTACGTCGTAGTAGTCGCCGCCAACTTCATCAGCGGGTTCCATGAATGCAGCAATTTCTAGCCCTTCAATTGACTCTAATTCCTGCTGTTGAGGCAAAATCATTTGTTGCAGGCGGCGGGTTACGTCTAGTTCGGCACTCATGCGAAGGTTTTCTACTTTTAGCCGATCGTTCAAAACCAATATTTCTGCATTAGCTTGGGCTAATTGTGCGGTGCGATCTTCTACTTTTTGCTCTAAAGTTCGGTTGTAATCTTCTAATTTTTCGTAGAGAGTTGCATTTTCAATCGATATCGCAGCTTGAGCGGCAATGATTTTTAAAGTTTCCACTCTTTCCGAGGTAAATGCGCCGATCGCCAAATTATTTTCTAAGTAGAGAATTCCACCTAGTTTGCCTTGATTGAGTAGGGGAGTGCAGAGAATCGATTTGGGTTGAGTAGCGGTAATGTAAGAATCGCCAGTAAATAGTCCTTCATGGGTGGCGTTATTTAATACTACATTTTCGTGGCTGCGAGCGACGTAGTTAACGATGGCGGTTGACAGCAGGGGCATTCCAGTTGCAGTATCTACGGAATCTACGGCAATGGATTGCATAATGGTAATACGATCGCATTCTACTGCTGCTTCCGCTTCAATCGCCCAATTTCCGCCTTTATCCAGAATGAGAAAACCTTTTTGGGCGCCTGCGTTTTCAATCACAGTTTTCATCACCTGGTTTAACAATTGTTCGAGAACGATTTCACCGGAAATAGCTTGGGATGCTTTCATTACTGCGGCAAAATCTAGCGCTTCGCCGGAATTGCTACCAGTTGTGGTGATTGGATTGATGGTATTATTTTCAGTAGCTGTTCGGGTTGAACCAAGCGACTGAATGGCTAAAAATTGCGGGTATCGCGCTTCCAAATCTTTGACTTTAGCTACAGCCCCCCAGCGCTGATAAGCATAGTGGGCATCTTGCAGGTAGTGACGGGCAACATGATTTTGATTTCTGGCTAAATAAAACCTGCCTGCTAGTTCGTAGGCGAGGGCTTCTTCGTTGAGATATTCGTTTTCGCGGGCTAAGATGATGGCTTTGTCGTAATATTCTCTGGCATCTTTATCGTTGCCTAATACGCGATCGCGTTCCGCTTCCACTAGATAGAATTTGTGCAGGTAATTCATGGGAGCCTGCTTTGCCCATGTTTCCATTTTTTCTTGTTTAGCAGCCACCTTTGTCAGGATTTCTTCTCTTTCCGTTTCTGAGGAATTAGGATATAGCGCCAATCGGGCTAACATATCATACAAATAGACAGGAGGGAGAATATACGAAGAACCTGCATTAGCTGAGTATTCTTCAAAGCAGTCGGCATTCTCAACAGCTTGCTGAAATTCCTCAAAAATATAACAGAGAGTAACTTTATGTGAATAAGCTTGCATGAGCGCAGTTCTATCGCCACTTTCTAGATGAATTGGTATCATCTTTTCTTCATCATATACTTCACCAATCAAACGGCAGGGATTTTCTGCTTGTCCCATCAAGTTTAGGATCGCCTGCATATAAGTTTGAGTCCAATGAAGGTAAGGTTCCTGTTTAGTTTGATAAGTAACTTCAATTGCTTTTGCCATCTTTTTCTTCGCATCCATCAACTCCATACCGCTTAGGTACAAAGCGTAAGCATGGCTAGCTATAGCACTAGCAGCATATTCAATATCTCCTGTTTCTATGCCACTTTGATAAGCTTCCATACAAAAAGATGATGTATCTTTGAGAGGTTCATTCCAATGCTTGAGAAATAGATGATACATTGCATAAGTTCTGGCTTTGAATGTTTGATCTTTGAACCGTTCTAGTAGCTTCAAAGCAATTTGACCAAACTGATAGCCAGTGTCAATTTTTCCTGTTAGGCATAGGATTAGCCCATAACCTACGTATGGAAAAGCAGAATCAGCGGAATTACCATACTGAACTGATAAATTGACCTGTCTGCACCAATTTACCAAGCTCAGTTGATTAATTGCTATGAACGCAGGACCAAATAAGTAGTTCATGATCCTCATAGCTGCCAGTTTATGCGGATCTACCATTTGGGGTAAGTCGATTAGCTCCTGGACTTGCCTACCTGCTAAGGCAAATTTTATCTGCTCTATCTCTCGTGTCAGATCCGATTGGTTCGGTCGTTCCGGTAATTCTACCCCTAGTAATTTCATAACTTCTAGCCCAATGTCGATCGCCTCCATAAATTTCGTTTGGGCGCAATAAGCTTGCATTTTAATTTCATATATTTTTACTTTCTCTAACAGCGTTTTGGCTTTTTGCAAAACTACCCCAGATAAGCGCTCCATTTCATCGTAGTTAGCAATTGTATAAGCTGTTTCTGCTGCTTCTAAATACAAATCTAAGGTAAGGTTGTACTGCTGCGACCAACTCTTGTTATTTAACAAACTTAAGCCAATCTGAAGGTAATTGAAAGCTGGTTGACTAGCCGCTGAAGATTTGGCTTTTTTACCTGCCTGTAAGTTTAATTGAGCTAACTCGTATCGCTCTATTTGTTGATCTATCAGCGCTCGGCCTTTGTTCAACTGATTGACAATATCAAACAGCTTCTTTGCCACTTCTTCAGATGGTGTATTTTCCAGTAACAACCTGCCCACGCGCAGATGTACTGACTGTCTATCAGGTTCGGAGATGAGAGAGTAAACTGCTTGTTGAATGCGATCGTGGGCAAATTTGTATTCTGCAACCAACCGATCGGACAAACCTGCTACATCAAGTTCCGCCAACTGATAGGCATGGCTGAGGGGTATAATTAGACCGGATTGAAGTGCTGACCGTAAATCTGTTGCTGTTTCTTGGAGGGATTTTTCATAGATAATCGCCAGCGTTCTCAAGTCAAACTGATTCCCCACGCAAGCTGCTAATTTTAATACTGCCTGAGTTGCTGTCGGGAGTTTTTTTACATTTTTGCTCGTCAGATCTAAAACGTTATCTGTAAGCGGTTGCGCTTTTATTTGTTCTAAGTCCCACTGCCATTTCTGAGATTCGTAGTTAAAATATAACCATGCTTCAGAATGCAGGGATTTTAAGAATTCATTGATAAAAAACGGATTACCACCAGTTTTTTGCTGGAGCAATTTGGCAAGCAATTTAGCATTTTTTGATTCCGCAAAAAGTGTATCAACTAAAAGTTGCGTAATATCGGTTAAGGCTAAAGGCGTCAAGAATATTTTATTAATTGTTGTTGCTTTGGCTTTCTCAATATTTTCCAATGTATGAATTAGCGGATGTGCCGAGCTTACTTCATTATCGCGATAGGCGCCAATAAAAAATAGATATTTACGATCTGCTACTGTCATCAGCAGTTGAATTAATTCCAGCGAGGCTCCATCTGCCCACTGCAAATCGTCTAAGAAAATTACTAACGGATGTTCGGGCTGAGTGAATATATTAATAAATTTTTGAAAAACCAGATTAAAGCGATTCCTCTGTTCTGCTGGAGGCAGATCTGGTAAGGGTGGTTGCGAACCAATAATTAGTTCTAATTCAGCAATAACTTCAACGATTACCCCTCCAGCTTCCCCTAATTCTGCTTGGATTTTATCTCGCCAGTTGCTAATTTGGGCATCGCTTTCTGTTAGTAACTGCCGTACTAATGAACGAAATGCCTGAATTAAGGATGCGTAGGGAGTATCTCGTTGAAACTGGTCAAATTTACCAGAAATAAAATAACCGCGTTGTTGAGTCAGCGGCTTATATATCTCCTGGATTAATACTGTTTTTCCAATCCCAGAATATCCAGAAACCAGCATCATTTCACTGGCTCCTTGGCTAACTCGCTCAAAAGCAGCTAATAAGGCAGAAATTTCCCGCTCTCGCCCGTACAGTTTTTGGGGAATTTGAAATCGATCGGAAATATTGTGCCGAGCGATTGGGAAAGGGTCAATTTGCTCTTTGCTCTGCCATTGTCTGAGACATTCTTGTAAATCTGCCTTTATTTGATATGCTGACAAGTAGCGTTCCTCAGCATTTTTTGCCATTAATTTCAACACGATCGCTGAAATAATAGGTGGAACTTCTGGTTTGACTTCGTGCGGTGCGATAGGTTGTTTAGCAATATGACAATGCACTAATTCCAAAACATCATCCGTGGGGAAAGGTAACTGTCCGGTTAGTAATTCATAAAAAGTTATCCCCAGCGAGTAAAAATCAGTGCGGTAATCGATTCTTCGATTCATGCGACCTGTTTGTTCTGGCGAGAGATAAGCCAGCGTTCCTTCTAATATGTTCGGGTTAAGAAAGGTTGGGTTTTCTCGCGACAGTGTTGTGGAAATTCCAAAATCAATTAGCTTCAGCTTACCTGTCTGCTGATTGAAAACAATATTTGATGGGTTAATATCTTTATGAATAATGTGCTGCTGGTGAACCTGACCGAGAATGTCAACAATCTCAATTGCCAGATGGAGAAATTCAGCAATTGTAAATTGTTTCTTAGCGATTATCTGATTGAGGGATTCGGCACCAAAATCTTCTAACTCAATTACCCACTGATTTTCTAGGTTTTGGAAGCTGTAAACATCTATTACGCCTGGTAACTTAATGTTTTGGGTTATTTCATACTCTCGCTTAAACCAGGCAATTTTTTCAGGTGAAGGATAGGCTTGTTTGAGCATTTTGAGGATAACAGGCAGATTGTCTGCTTGCCGATATCCGCGATAGACTAACGAGTTACTGCTCTCATGCAGTTTTTCAGTAATTTGGTAATTTTGCATAGTTAGGTTTTTATGATAAAAAACCGCAACAAGTGCGGTTTGAGATGATGAAATATCAATCTACTTTCCCAAGTGTAGAAAATTATTAGTGGTTTGACTTCAAATCCACATCCTAGTCAGAGTCAGGTTCGGGGTCGGGCGGTGGAGAAGGAGGAAAAGGGTCTGGATCTGGCAAGGGGTCGGGGCCGGGGTCGATAAAAGTAATAGCAAACGGAACTCGTTCCTCTGCAAAGATTGCGGCAATTTTAGCATTTTCACCACTCATCATTGCAGTCTGTTCTGCTTCAGTTAAACCCATTTCTTCCATTAAGGAACTGGGGTTGTTGAGGAAAGCACTTTGTTTGTTCGTGTCAAGTGCTAAATCTGTTAACAAATCCAATAGGTTACTCATGGGATATTCTCCTAAATCTCTAAGGTCACGAACAGTGAAAAACTAAACTAATCGTCATTAATTTTTTCAGTTGATTTTCTGGCAATTAAGGGTTTCATTAATTGGGTTCAGAAAATTTTAACACTATTCCATCATCGTGCAACTTTTTAAATATCTTTGTTCTGTGTTCATGTGAAAACACTGGAGTTTGATAAAGCCTTTCTGTAACGTAGTAAGGATTGATGAGGAATGCAAGCTCTAGATAAGCCGTTTCTGTACCAATATTACTTTTGTTTCCCAGAAGATGGCTTATTTCACCAAGAAAGAAAAGAATATAACTCCACATCTCTGTCACCTCAAAGTTTTTCCATAGCCATAATTGAGGCTCTTTTTCAACACCTGATGTAGGGTTCTTTATCACCTCTTCCAAAATAAGCTTCTTTAATTTATGTCCCTCCTCAGCATGACTATTTATCCATTTCAACTGCTCGATACTAACTGACGGTTTTGGAACATTAATTTGATGTCGCAATAGCTTTTTACATTGTTGGCAAAACTCCACTTCTGTATCTGCAAAAAACTGCTCTAATTTTCTTTGAATATTTTTAATGTCATTGGGTTTTAATGACCCCCTTTCTTCCTTCTTTTGGTTAGCTTCAATTATGGTGAGAATTAGCTTAGCCATCAAGTCACCTGGACTAAGTATCAAAGCTTGTTGGAGAAAAGCGATCGCCCTAATGTAGTGGCTTTTTTTATCCTCTGGGTCTGAGTGTTTCTTTGTCAAATAAAAAGACAAGAAAGCGTGTTCGTAAAGACTTACCCTGCCACTTTTTAAGAATGGAACGGGAGAAGAAGACTGTTGCAGAATCTGCATACTCGGAGCTATTACAGCTTCAACTTCCACATCCCAGAATGAATTTTCGTAGTGTTGAGTCAATCTGTAAACTGTCGATCGCATACCCCATGCCCAAGCGTATGTAGGCATGAGTTCAATCGCTCTGTTAAGGCATTTCAAAGCGTCTTTTGCGTGGTGTTTTATGTTTTCTTTTCCGCAAGAATTCTCTGGATTAGGTTGCTGAGATATCGGCTCCTTCAGGAATTGGATGATACCTTTAGTTATATACAGGCGATGGGTTGCCCCCAAGTGAGCTAATGCCCAGGCATAGTTACTGTCTTCTGGTGATTTAGCATCAAGCGCTTTTTGGAAATGCTCGATCGCCTTTTCAACATATTCTGGCCTTCTGTTATTTTCCGTAATTGCTCGAAGACGATAGGTTTCACCTAGCTGTGCATGAGCCCAGAAATACCTATCGTTTTTGTCGATCGCTTTCTTTAAATAATGTTTTGCTTTCCCATAATCCATCAAATGGTAATAGGTTGCTCCTAAGTGAGCATTAACCCAAGCATTGTCAGGATACATTTGGAGTTGTTCAAAGATCTCGATCGCCTGTTCGTAAGCCCCTGACAAGCGAAGAGTTTCTGCTTGTTGAGCCATCATCATATCGCTGGTATCCATCTGCATAAAATTATCCTGAAAAGACACTTGATGTTTAATTACTTGAAATTTGTTTTCTCAAACACTTAACTAGCGAGTAATGCCTGAGTTATCGGGTCGTCCCGCCAATCCAACCAAGCTGGATCGTGACCGACTAACTCAATGGCTTCATCGTTGATAGGAATAGCTTCTCGCAGATATTCCCATGCTTGTTCGCAGTTACCTGTCAAGATTGCTAAACCGCTGAGTCGGTAGAGAATATCTCCCCGATCCCCTGTCTCCCATTGAGAAAGCAATGCTGTTCGCGATCGCTCGATTTCGCTTGCTGCTTGGTCCACTCCCTGCCAACGCGCCTTAGATACTGCGATACAGTATAAAGCTGTCGTGTCATCAGCAACCTGTTGCAACCTCTGTTCGCAACAGGCGATCGCCTCAAAATATTGACCGTCATAGCAAAAGATCAACCCTTTCTCTGTGTGCTGATTTTTCCCTGCAAATATGGTTTCGTCAAGGGCGATCGCTCGATCGAAGTCAATCAGGGATTGCTTGTAGCACTTCATCAACTCATAAACGCGGCAGCGATAAGCGATCGCCCAAACGTAATCCGACTGACGCTCAATTGCTCGATCCAAGTCAGCCAGCGCCTTTGGGTAATATGCTTCTCCCAGAAAGCGGTAGGTTACGCCTCGGTGAGCGATCGCCCAATTATAATCAGGGTTCAGTTCAATGGCGCGGTTGAAATCTGCGAATGCCTCCTGATAGCGTTTCATCAAATAATAGGTTTCGCCCCGGTGTGCGATCGCCCAAGCATTGTCAGGTTCCAAGTCGAGCGATCGGTTGAAATCATCTAACGCAGCTTCAAAATTTCCCGTCAGCCGATGAGTTTCACCCCGATGAGCCAGAGCCTTCCCATCGTCAGGATTTTCTTCTATATAAAGCGACATTACCACATTTTTTCTCCTCTAACACATACACTTTTTATCTGCTGGAAAAAGAATGTAGTAAAAACTACATTCTCTTGGCAAAATACCTTAAGTTTCTTTAACAAAAGACATACCCAACCGTGCCATCATTTCACTGTCTACAGGTGCAGGCGCTTGAGGCGGAACATAAAGTGTCGAAACTAGAGTAACAGGACTTTCAGCCAGTTTGGACACAGGAATATGCTGGATAACTGGCTCGCAAACCGGGTAATAAACCGCTGCTTCGTAAACAATTATTTCGTGGTCAGAACCATAGTATGTTTCTAACACTTCAGCTAACACAGCTATACCGCGCAATTGAATCTCTTCTTGATAAAAACCCAGATTGCCGATCGTCGCAATCTGCCATAAAATTAAAGCACTGGTCGGGTCAAATTTCCGTCGCCGAATCAGAAAATCTGTCGCTTCAAAACTTTGACATCCGTTGCGTCCTGGGTCAAGACCCAAGTCAGCAAATAAGCAATCTTCCGCTGAAATTCCTGGTAACATTTGCGCCCTAAAACCTTCCCGACGCGCCTGTTTAATCGCTTCATGGGTGGGGTAAGCGAAAACACCGGGATGACCGTAAAAAACTGCACATACATTCAACCCCTGACGAACTTCAGCCAAAATGCGATCGACCATCTCCCGGTATGTCTCTCTGCGCCGCTGATTGTTGGTATTGTAAGGCAAGGCTTCTGCGGTGGGATTGAGTGTCTGTAGCCATTTAGCAGTAACAGGATCGGCTACGGCGAACAGAACTTTGTCAGCTTGCTCGATCGACGCCTTCGCTGCTAAGGTCAGATGACCAACTAATTGAATCCCCGTCCCGACAACAGTTAAAGATCCCGTTTTCAAATGTAACTTCCTCAATGCGATCGCAAAATGTGTTTCAGTTATGGTAGTAACGCAAATTGCTAGTAATATAATTAAAGCTGCTAAGAGGTAAGTTGTTACGCTCTTTTAGCTGTTATTGCAGCTCAGATAAAAGCAAAGCAAGCAAAACAACGTAGCATGATACAAATGACAACTTATCGTTGCTGGCTCGGTATTCCTGAAAAGTCCGATCGACTGCTACTTCAAACGATCGCCAAAATACTGCCTATAAAACTCGCAACTCACCGTCGCCAGATTGGCTTGTAAATTTACCAACCCCATACTTTCCAACTTAAATGCCTCCACTACATCCAATTCTACAGGTGTGCTGCTTTTTACCACTCGCATGAATGCTGCCAGCAACTATGGCTCCATTACGGTTCATTTAAGCTCGATCCGCCCTAGCCCCCCTCCTTAAAAAAGGGGGGGACAAGAACTTACTCTTACGTCCCCCAACAATCAGCAGGACGGTTTCATTCTCACCAAAATCGCGATTTTGACTCTTGTAGTGCCAAGAATGCCTACCCTCCCACAGACGATTTCACGGCGTTTCAGACATGGGGGCAGCCCCTACAAGAGAATGAAACAACCATCTCCTGTGCGGTGTAGTCGCACAGGAGATGTTGTGAACCGGGGTTTAGTCCTGACCAACTTTATTGCTAAATTCTCACTGCAAAAGATGCTGCTAATTCCCGTTCTGGTTCCATACCAACTGTAGGCGGCATGGAACGATTTGCTACTTGCTCAATTAGTTGTAGATGTTGCGGCAGCATTTTAGCTAAACTGTAGCGTTCTAGGGCGGTTTGCCGGGCTTTGATGCGAATTTCTGCCATGCGGGTAGGATGGTCTAAAACTTCATCAATGCGATCGGCTACTTGTTTCGGTGAGAAGTAATCGACCAGCAAACCGTTCTCTCCATCGCGGATAACTTCTCTGACTGGCCCTGTGTCGGAACCGATTACTAAACATCCGGTTGATAGAGATTCAATCATAGACCAAGATAGGACAAAAGGTCTGGTCAAATAAACGTGTACGTCGGATGCTTGAATTACTTTTAGATACAGTCCGTAAGGTAGGGGCCCGACAAAGTGAACTCGCGACAAATCTAGGGGTACTTTTTTGAGCATATAGTCTTTATAAGACTCGCCGTTTGGTAAAGAACGCCCATAACAAACTCTTTCTGAACCAACGATTACGACGTGACAATTGGGGCGGCGTTCTTGTACATAGGCGATCGACTCAATGAATTCAGGAAAACCCCGGTAAGGTTCCATTCCCCGCGATACGTAGGTGACAATTTCATCAACGCCAGACAAGTCTAAGTTAGGCAAAACCAGTTTAGCACCGGGGTCTGGTTTGAAGTAATCGGTATCTACGCCGTCGTGGAGTGTGGATAATTTTTGTTGTAATTCTGGCGGAAATTGCGATCGCTGCCAATAAGTGGGCGACAAACCCCAATCACAAGAGTATAAATCGATCAGAATCGGCGCATTTTTGATTCTAATTCTGGCCATATCGTCAACTGTTAAAGGTTCCGCTGGATCAAAATCTGCGTCGGAACCAATAGCATGATAAAACCACTCGAAATAGCACAAAAGCGGCGTATTTGGAAAAGCTTCTTTGACAAATAATGTCGGACCCCAACCGGAATGTCCGCAGATAATATCAGGTACGAAACCGTCTGCTTTGAGTTGTTCTGCCATTCTAAATACGGCTTGTCCGTAGATGACGGCACTTTCTAAAGGGCGGACGTATTGGTGAGTCTGTGCGTGGGGTTCCCGGCTGGGGGTAAATGCTGCTTTGCGAACGCCCGGAATGTTCCACTCTGGGCGCTCGTTTTTAGTGCCGAAGACAATTTGATTTTTGGGATCTGCGCCTAAAGCCGTGATAATGTGGCGGTATTGGGCGGGGAAGTTGGGATGGAGAAATAATGCTTTCATTGTCAGTTGTCTGTTGACTGTTGACTGTTGACTGTTGTTAGTTGAAAGAGAATATCTTGAGGCACTAAAAAGCTTGAGTTTTATTCATTGGGGGTTGGTGCTTTGCAGATCCAGACACAATCTCGCGGTACTGAAGATGTATTTTTCAGGATAATTTCATAGTTTAAATGATGGAGAAATTTTTCCATAATTGTATCAGTCATAACTGAAAATGCTGTGCCGTCTCTGTGTCCTAGCAAGTTTTTGTCCCACTCGCTGGCGAATTTTTGCCACCCTAATTCGCTAAAAATATTTGTGTGGTGAAACACGCAAATTCGATCGCCCTGCAGCAGTTTGGGAATTCGAGTCAGGTAGTTGAATATATCTACCGGCTCTACGTGTACCATTGTATCGTAACAAAAGCAGACATCGGCTGAACTTGGAGCGATGCCGTCTAATGTTAAACCGTCGAGTTTGACGTAAGAAACGCGATCGTCTCCCAAGCGCGATCGCGCCGCTTGCAGCATTTGACTGGAAATGTCTGCACAAATTAGTCGATCGCAATATTTCAGCAGCAGCGAACCAGTTTTTCCCCCGCCGATACCAATTTCTAAAACCGTATGTTCTTTTTTGATGTACGGTGCAATAAATTGCTGTTCTATCAGCGCTTCGTATTCGGCTAAGGAGTTGGCGGCACCGGCAGCTTTACCTATCCATTCGTCGCCAATATGGGCAAGTTCGGCATTAGTTTTTTGCCACTGTTGGGCGTAACTGTCCCAGGCCCTTTCATAATCTACTCTTGGGCGATCGGTCATTTTATCATCGTTCATTTTTGATTATTTTATAGTATTGATGGCTCAATTTTCAATATGTTCCGCAATTCTTGGCCAATTATATTAAATCCTGCCAAAAGTTTAGGATGTGAGTTACTGCCCTTCACGGGCGGGGACGCTGGCACTGTAAAATGACTAATGACGGCTGAAATATGCTTCGCAGAAAATCTCTGCATAAGCTTGAGTCATTTCCTCAAAAGTATTAAGTGAATCCAAGACATATTTAGCATTTTCAGCCAACTGCTGCCGCAAAGATTTGTCCTCCAGTAAACTAATCAAAGCTGCAACTAATTCGTCCGGGCGATCGGGCGTATAAAACAAACCATTAATTCCAGGCCGCACTTGTTCTTTAATTCCAAAAACCGGCGATGTAACAATTGGCAAATCGCAGACCATCGCCTCCAAAATCACTCTGGGAAAGCTTTCGACGCGAGAAGTGCAAACAAAAATATCAGCAGCTTTGTAATATTTTCCCGTCTCCCCAGTTTCCGGGACTACTGTCACCCTTTGCCGCAACTCTTCTGGTAATTCCCCCACCAACTCGGCTAATTTATTGCTGTAAATACTGGGGCGATCGCCCACAATAAAACACCTAATCTTATTGTGCCATTTATCAGGTAAAAGTGAAAGTGCCTTAACTAAATCCTGCTGACCTTTGCGTTCGCATACCGTTCCCAGCAGCAAAATTACCACATCTTCCGCTGCAACACCTAAAGTTTTTCTAGCCAATTCAGAATTCTCATAATTTTCCAGTTTGCTCAAATCTAAGCCATTGTGAATCACTGTAAAATTGTGGTGGCTGTTGAGAGGCAAATACCTGTCCCGCGTGGCATCGGCCACAAAAATCACTTTGTAAGGAAAGCGAAAACACTCTAAAGCTCTCGCCGCAATCTCCGAACCAAATCTGTTAAAATAAGTTTGCCAAGGTTCGCTTTCGTGCACGTTCCACACTGTAGGAGTTTCGAGTTGCCGCGCGGCATCAACTACAAAAAAGTTTTCTAAAGTATTGGCATAAATTGCATCTACTTTTAAACTGGCAATTTCTGTGCTAAAACTGCGGATGGCTTCATCATAAGCATCGCGCTGATAGATGTGTTCGAGAGGATTGTCGCGCACAATGACTTCAATTCCCTGCTGTTCGTAAGCTTGACGCAGGGGCCCGTCTGTTACGCAAAGTACGATCGGCTTAATCACACCCTCTGCCGCCAATTTCACCGCGATTTCGTACTGATGCAGCGGTGCCCCCGTAAAATCCAGCGAATTGCTGCACATCAAAACTCTGATAGGATGAATCAAATTCTCTGCTTCTGCTACCAACAAACCAGAATTATTAAATTTTACTTCTTCCTTATCCGTTACATCCGTTACATCCGTTACAAAATCCGTTGCCGAACCTTCTTCCTTCATAAAAACCCGTCGAGGTTGAATATGAAAATACTCATCTTCTAAAGACAAGTGAGGACTGTAAAAACTGTCATTTTTCCCCGCATACTTGCGCCTAAAAGCCGCCACTTCTTGAGGATTGTCGGTAAAACCCCTAGAAGTTCCCTCTTTGTGCAACAATTCCGCATCGGGACAATATACGCACCGATAACCGCGTTCTAACAATCGGTATCCGTAATCTGCATCATTGTAAGCAACAGCAAAATTATCCTCATCAAAACCGCCCAATTCTAAGAACAATTGACGCGGAGTAATCGTGCAAGCGGCTGTTACCGCAGAGTAATTTCGCGTTACCATCGCTTGAGAAAGATAGCCTCGATTATTCTTGTCCATCAGCTTAAAAGCATGACCAGCCAAACCGTGATGCAGCCCGTGAATTACGCCAGCGTGCTGAATTCTGCCGTCGGGATATAACAGCCGCGCGCCGACTGCACCCACGCCTGCGATTTGAGCGTATCCCACCATTTGACTCAGCCAGCGCGGGTTAATTACTTCAGTATCGTTGTTCAAAAACAACACATATTCGCTGTCAACTTGTTCCGCAGCGCGGTTGTTAATTGCTGCAAAACTAAACTTGCCGCCAGGATTTTTTATCCGCAAAACTTGGCAACTTAATTCCTTTAAGTATTCCAGAGTTTTCGGGTCGTCGCTTTCGTTGTCAATGACGGCAACTTGATAATTTTTGTATGTTGTAGTTTGTAGAGAATCCAGACAGGCTTTCAGCAATTTGAGCTGATTTTTAGTAGGAATAATTACCGTTACTGATGGGCCGTTATCAGGGAAATCCTGGGCAAATATCCCCAAATTTTCTTTAATCGCCCATGCGTGCTGAGCGACATTACCGTTAATTTGGCGGCGGTTTAGTGCGTCTTGAATGGCTTTTTGACCTGCGGAAAAACTGGCGGGTTTCGCGGCCCCAGATATGGCTGTAGAACCGGGTGCGGTTCGCCAGTGATACAGCACTAGCGGCAGGTGGGCGACGTGGCGAGAAATTTCGGTGGCTCTCAAGGCAAAATCGTAATCTTGCGAGCCTTCAAAACCTATCCGTAAACCGCCTATTTGTTCAAAAATGTGTTTTCTGACAGCGCACAAATGACCGAGATACATATAGGAAAGCAGCAGTTCCGGCGACCATTCCGGTTTGAATTGCGGGGCGAATCGGCGACCTTTAGTGTCGATTTTGTCGTCGTCGGAATAGAGAAAATCGGTGGCTGGATGGGTGGCAAAATATAGGGCGACTTCGCCTAAGGCGTCGGGAGTGAGTTCGTCGTCGTTGTCTAAAAACAGGATGATGTCGCCTGTTGCTAGGGCGGCGGCGCTGTTGGTAGCTGCGCTGATGTTGCCGTTTTCTGTACGAAATGTGATGCGGATACGATCGTCCTTTTGAACCCAGCTTTTCAAATTTTCAGCAACAGTAAATTCGGTGCTGCAATCATCGGCAATGCAGAGTTCCCAGTTTGGATAAACTTGATTGATTACACTGTCGATCGCACTTTCGAGAAAATCTATCTGCGGATTGTAAACTGGCATCACCACGGAAATTTTTGGCAGCGGTTCCCGGCAGGATTTTAACCGAGAAATCAAATAATCGCGCGCGCGATCGTTCCACTGATTCACCTCCAGCCAAGCGTCATACCTATCAATGGGTTGAGGCACCACAAAACCCGCCGGTGGCAGTAAATCTCCCGGCGCACTAAACTGTTTTTGCTGCCGATAAATCTTCCCCAACTGGCGGAGCACTTTCACAATTTCCCAGGGCAAGGGCACAATTCTACCAAGACGCTGTTTTCTTTCCCTGGCCCGCTGCTGAATTGCGGCTGTAAACCTTGATAACTCCTCAAATTTATCTGCACTTCGCTGCCAGAGATGGTAGCGCCGCACCGTCAATTTTTTCGGCGCTTGAAAAGACAAAATTTCCCCGGTTTCTAACTCAGCTTGCAGAGAAACGTGCCATTCCCCTGGCGGCAAATCCACAAGGGCCTCAAAACCGCTTTCCGAACTGTTAACCCAGTCGGGAAACACTTCCCCGACATCTTTTCGTCGTAAACCGTAGGCGCATTCTACAGAAGTATCGCCGCACAACAAGCTTAATTTAGCAATTTTGCGATCGTGGTGGCAGCACCAACCTGCAAACAAAATTTGGCCCTGACGCTGTTCCCACACCACCGGTACATCTAACGATGCTTGAATCGTTGAAACTAACAACGGATAAGCTGCCAAAAGATGCCATTTACCTCGATCGTCTTGGGCTTCCAGTAGCACTTCGTGTCGTCCGGCAGGCGCTTCCAATTGAATTGTAAAACCAGATTTCTTCGCAGCGGGAATATTAGAGTGTGCTAGCGCTATATCACTTCTCTCTATGCCGTAAACGCCTACGAAACTCTGGTCTTTAATTCTGACGCGGACTGCTGTAGTCTCTCTTTTTTGGTTAAAAACCCAGCCAACAATTAGCAGGTTGGAATCACAAACTTGCCAAGTAGTGGGTTGATCTAACGAAAAAATAAATTTAGGGAACAAGTCGCGGATTTTTCGCTGAACGTCCCACAACTTTTCTCTCACTTGCCACCATATTGAAGACTTGATTATAGCAAGTTCTGCCCGAAAAATTTCATTTTCCTGGAGGGAGTTTTCTAATCTTTCCTGAGTTTGACTTTGTGCTGTTTCTAGCTGAATTAACTCAGCTAACTTTTGCTGCAATATAAATTCAGTCTCTTCAAATTGTACCTGAGTTTGCCCTAATTCTGCTTCTAATTCTAATACTTTCGCTAAAGCTGTTTGAAATTGCGATTCTTTGCCGGCAAGCTGTACCTGAGTTTGTCCTAATTCTGTTTCTAATCCCAGGAGTTTCGCTAACGCTTCTTGAAATTGCGATTCTTTACCGGCAAGCTGTACCTGAGTTTGCCCTAATCCTGCTTCTAATTTTAAGACTTTTGTTAAAGCTTCTTGAAATTGCGATTCTTTGCCGGCAAGCTGTACCTGAGTTTGTCCTAATTCTGCTTCTAATCCCAGGAGTTTTGCTAAAGCTTCTTGAAAATTTGATTCTTTGCCTGCAAGCTGTACTTGAGTTGCTCCTAATTCTGTCTCTAATCCCAACACTTTCGCCTGGGCCTGGTGAAATTGTTCTTGCCACTGTTTGAGTTCGGAAGAGCTAGTTTTTTGCTGTTTTTCCAGCAAGCGGATTTTTAGCCAATCTTCAAATGGCCAGATTGGAGATGCTGGGAAATGAATAACTTGATCGATCGCACCTTTCGATTCGCTGCTGAGATTCCCAGCTTGGGTTTCCAAAAGTTCATAGAGTTCTAATGCTTCGGGAAAATATTTTTCTATTAAACTTGGTCTGTGACTTTTGACAATATCGTTGACTAATAAAGATTCTTCAAAATTGTCGCCCGGTATCGTACCTAAGTTAACATTAAATTTTTCGTTGACTCGATCGAGGAAAAGTTCAGGAGTGTTCCCGATGGGGTAAACGTTGGCGAGGAGACAGCGATGGGGAAAGCGTTCGTAAAGTTCTAAAACTTTTTGATTGTAGTGAATCCACATTTTTACTGCCATTTCGGGATTTTGCAGCAAGCTGACATCGGTTCCCCGGCGATAAAGGGAATCGACTACTTCCCAGGGCGATCGATAAACACAGATAAAATTAGCTTCAGGGAGCAAATTCAGCCAAAAATCCCAAAAAAGGGCTGTTCGCGGGTCTTTCCAACCCCAATGTTTGTGAGTTTGTTGATTTTGGTCGATCGCCCTTTTGGCGATTTCGACGTATTCTGGTGCTACCGGAATCGTTTTTTCAAACGTACAGCCGAGTTCATCAATACCGTGCGATCGTAAAACACTTTTGTGAAACTCCACAAAATCAACATTCTCGAAATGACCTTTCACATTTCCGTCGGCCGGGCCCACTAACTTTTTGCCAATATCAACCCCAACTTTCTGAAACAAAGAAGCTGTTAAAGACGTACCGGAACGGTGCATTCCGGTAACAATAAAAACCGACGGTTTGCTGTCATTAGTACTCACAATTTATCTCCCTCGCCCTAATACCCACACCAACCAAATTTACTCACTAATCTCCCGCTAAGCCCAGGGAGCGCCTGACTTGAAACCACGCGCTTCTAATCTTCCAGAACTTGCTGCTTTCCATTGCCAAAACCCGACACTTCGCTTGCTCTAGTTCTTGCTTGAGATTAATTAGCTGATTTTCTGTTTTCTCTAACTGCGTTTGCACAGCTAGTAACTGATTTTGAGTTTGCTCCAATTGCATTTGAGCGGAAATTAATTGAGTTTGAGATTCTTGCAAATTTGTTTGAGATTCTTCCAACTTTGTTTGAGTAATCATTAACTTACTTTGATTTTGCTCCCATTCCATCCTAGCCGACTCTAACTGAGTCTCAAGTAATTTTAGTTTTGTCTGATTAGAACCCAATAAAGACTGCGATTCTCTTTGGTTAATCAGCGATTTAACAGTGCAAGTTTCCAGAATCCATGCCAAACCATAGTTATTGATTGCTTTGACTATTAACACATCCTGCAGCGCTACAGTGTTTTTGGGTAAATAACACCTCCACCCGGACTGCAAAGCCCCATCATTTTCAAAATATCCAGCCACATCCGGGCGATCGTAAAAAGGCTCGCACCTCTGTACAACCTCGCCGTTTACCAGCACTTGCAGCTCCTCAATTCGACCGTCGAGATTCACATCAGCTACCCATCCTTCCAGATACAAATTCTCCTTATTCGTAAAAGCAGCAACATCAATATATCCTTCCGGGTGATGATTGAATTTCAACTCCGAAAAATCTCTAACTAGCTCATTTGTGACAACATACAAATCCTGAAATCTGCATATACCTTTTTTGATGCGGTGAACAAAAGCTTTGCCTCCGCTAACTCGCTCGACACATTCTCTCACAAACTTTTCAGTTACATAAGTTGTGCCGTATTCCTCCTTATCTAAAGACTGGCTTTCGCTTTGAGGACTAAACAAAATACCATTAGCCGGCATTTCTATATTGGCTAGGCGCAAACACTCATCGTGTACGCTGAACATCAAAATGCCGTTATGAGTCAACAAATCGTACAAATTTTGCAACCAACTTGTAAAAGTTCTTTCCGGCATATGGCTGAAAAAAGAATTAGCCAGAATACAGTCAAACTTGCGGTCAATTAAATAATTTTCTGGTTTCCCAGTTGAGACAATACCGTTGACGCCCAAGTAGTCAGTTTGAAACTTGACTGCGTTAGCATAAATATCAGAAACCCAAATTTGTTCCGGCGGTATTTCCTGAATCAAAAATCTGGTAAATCGACCGTAACCACAAGCAAAATCTAGAAAAGAGGGTACCTTTTCAAAACTGCCAAAATGCCATTCCACAACTTGTTTAACCGTATCCAAGATGCGACGCCCTATCGAGTAATAGCGCACCAAAGCGCGATCGCGATCGTCTTTGACGTTGTTCAAGCTGAACAAATACATTTCATCGTCTTCGCAGATATTCAGTTTAAAATTTTCAGGAAACTTAGTTTGATCTTGAATAAATGCTTTGATTACGGGATTTTCGACTAAATCTAAATTGATATCGCTCATTGTTTTTACAGAATTTTAGATAACCTCTGTTGACTGCTCTTTTACTAGAGCATCAGCATTAACAACAGTTAAACACGGTTCGATCAGCAAGTCAACGATGCCGTTACCGCAAGACTCAGTACAAGACTGAACTCTAAACATCGCCACATCAACACAGCGATCCAGATAAGTTAAATCTCCATCTACCGTTCCCACAACTCCAGCATTCAGAAAATAAACACCGGGATTCAGCAAACATTTAAAATGAAACTTTACTACAATTGTCGTTCCTGCTTCCACGTACCTAACTGACTGAGTAGAAGCCTTCAAAGAAGCACCCGCCAACTCAAAACCGCTAATTGTTTTAATCAACATTCCAAACCTAACCTTGGAAGTTGACCGCGAGAAAGTGACAGAGTAAGTATAAATATAATCTTGACGACCTAGCAAGTGATTTACCACCTTTCCCTTCAGCGTCTCGATGTGGGGGTTGATAATTTCCGCTCCACGAGACGGATACCTTACCGTATTCGACGGTATCATCCCCGGATCGTAAAATTCATCGTAATATTCCTGGGGTTTAGAAAGATGTTGCTCCGGTTTAACTTCCCTCTTTGTGCTTTCTAAATTAGCATCCTGAAGCTGGTCTTGACTTTCCTGTTTTGTCAGTTGGTTCAGAGTTCTAATATCTGACTTCAACCCCAAAACCTGATCCGGATCGGCATAAATCAGCTTTTGATACTTAGAAATTACCACCTTCGGCGTGTGAGCGAGCAGCAATTCACCGCTATCCATTAAAATGGCCGAGGTACAAAGTTGCACCACAGAAGTAGCAGCGTGAGAAACAAATAAAATTGTTCCGCCACCTTCCTGAATGCTTTGCAAGCGGGCAAAACACTTGCGTTGAAAAGCTTCGTCGCCCACCGAAAGCGCCTCGTCAACCACCAAAATATCGGGTTCGACGCTAGTTGCAACGGCAAAAGCTAGCCTGACAAACATACCGCTAGAATAAGTCTTGACTGGCTGTTCAATGAAATCCCCAATATCAGCAAAAGCAGCTATATCGTCAAACTTTTCTTCAGTTTCTTTTTGATTGAATCCCAGTAACTGAGCGTTAAAAAACACATTTTGTCGCCCAGTAAATTCCGGGTTAAACCCGCTCCCGAGTTCTAACAAAGCGGATACTCGGCCTTTAACATCGACGCTTCCTGTTGTAGGTGTGAGCGTCCCCACAATTATTTGCAGGAGAGTGCTTTTTCCCGAACCATTGCGACCGACGATTCCCAGAGTTTGTCCTTGAGGGATTTCCAGATTGATGTCGTGTAGGGCCCAAAATTCGTCAGCCAGTTTTTTGCTGGGGTAAATAATTTCCTTTAAGCGGTCTCCTGGACGATCGTACCGCTTAAAGCATTTGGAAACATTTTTTAGTGAAATTACATTTTCTGTCATTGGCGGCAGTCAATCGATTTTAGATTTTAGATTTTAGATTTTAGATTGACTTGAAATCTCAAACATATTTACAGCACAATCGATTTTAGATTTTAGATTTTAGATTTTAGATTGACTGTAGATCTCAAACAAATTTACAGCACGTCAGCAAAAGCGGGACGCAAACGCCGGTAAACCGCCAAACCTCCACAAAATATAGCCGCAGAAATTAGCGTGGCGACACCCCATTCGCCCCAATGCTTAACTTCTCCAAGCAGTATGAGGTCTCGATAAACCTCCGAGATGGTGGCCATTGGATTCAGCCAAAATATCCACACTCGCCAATCTTGGGGGATGATTGATGCTGGGTAGACGATCGGCGTCAAATAAAACCAAAAATTTAGAATAACACCTAATGTCTGAGGAATGTCTCGCAAAAATACAGTCAAGCCCGCTGTCAAATATCCCAAACCAGCAGTTATCAGTAACTGAGGTATCCACACTAGCGGCAGCAAGCATAAAGTAGCGTTGAGCTTTTGCGACGACACTGCTACTATCACAATCAAAGCTGCTAAACCCAGAGAACTTTCAAGAAAAGCTGTAAAAATCGGCACTAGCGGCAGTAAACCGAGAGGAAATACCACTTTTTTGACTAAATTCGGCTGTCCAACCACCGATACTGCCGACTTGATCAAACCGCTGGTGAAGGCAGTCCAAGGCAGCAAACCTGCAAACAACCAGACTCCAAATGTAATGTCGCTGTTTTCTGGGAAGCCTGCAAGGCTGAGCTTTACCTTGAGGACGATCGAAAATACGTATGTGTAAATCACCAATTGCGATAGCTGATTCAGCAGCGGCCACAAATTGCCCAGAATCGAGCCTTTGTATTGAGATTCCAAGTCCCGGCGCACCAGTGTTGCCAGCAGATTCAGCTTCGCCCACCGCCGGGGCGTACTTGCCGGCCGCCGGCCGCGCACCCTTCGGGCCTTTTGGGCAACTCCTTTCACCGTTCTCAGCAATTTTTTCGCCCTCGTTCACTACCTTCACACCTAAATCAACTCAAGCTACAATTGTGCAGCTTTTGTTAAACCGCAATTATTCCACAGCCCCGTCGTTTTGATCAAGCATCTGCCACCCCGGCTTGGGCTTATTCCTTCTTTCTTCTTTCCCCTTCCTTCGGAGGTTATTTTAGCCGATCGCCGATCGAACTGCCGAACCGATCGCTAGTTTTTGCTCGTCGTCGTACCCCCACCGCTGGAAAAATTTTTCATACTCGCCGTTGGCACTCTGCAAACTTTCTAGCATTTGCGACGCTATAGTTTGACAGGCTGGCATTTGCAGCATTTGAATTAAATTGCGCGATCGCTCCTGCACTCTAGCAGAATCGGCCGCCATTTCCTGCTTTTGCTGGCGCGAATGATGCACAACCATTGCCGCCGACATCGCCAAATTTTTCACCAGCAGTTCTGCTACGATCTCAGGAGCCGATCGCAGCGCCTCGACTACTCCGGGTGACGGATGATCTGCCTCCTGTCGATCGTCCGTTAGATAGGTGACAAAAAACCCCCTAGCACCGTTCTGTGTTTTCACCAGAGATGTAACAGCTTGCTGGATGTCGGCTTGTAAAAGTCGATCGGCCTCCATGAACGACAGTAAAGATTGAGTCAGCTCGATCGCCCCCTCAAAAGTTATGCTTTCGGATGCTAATAAAGAAGATGGAATACTCATAACGAACTCAATAATTTTAAAGATTCTGCTAACAAGTGTAAACAATTCCCGCTGCCCGAACGCAGATAAATATGGCTATTATATCCTCCAAACAACAGCCTCCCGATCCAAATCTACCTGAAGACATAGCCCCGGCCCGTCGCAAAAAAGCCGCCAAACCCCAGGCGGAATCTTTGCTAGAATCGCAAGAGTTACCCGACGAAATCAACAGTAAACAAGACGACAAAATCCGACCCCAACGGCTAGCTGAATACATCGGGCAAAAAGACTTGAGAGAAGTTTTGGCGATCGCAATTGCAGCAGCCAAATCTCGCGGCGAACCTATGGATCACCTGTTACTCTACGGGCCTCCAGGGTTGGGAAAAACTACAATGTCGCTAATTTTAGCAGCAGAAATGGAAGTTGAATGCAAAATCACCACCGCCCCAGCTTTAGAAAAACCGCGAGATATTGTCGGATTGCTGATCAACCTCAAAGCAGGCGACGTGCTGTTTATCGACGAAATTCACCGTTTATCTAAAGTTACAGAAGAAATCCTCTATCCGGCGATGGAAGACTGTCGGTTAGATATTACGATCGGTCAAGGCAAAAGTGCCAAAATTCGCAGCATTCCCCTCAAACCCTTTACCTTAGTAGGAGCAACTACAAAAGTCGGATCGCTGACATCTCCATTGCGCGATCGTTTCGGATTGATCCAAAGATTGCGGTACTACGAAATAGACGAACTTAGTCTAATTGTCCAAAGAAGTGCCCAAGTTCTCGACACTCAAATCACCCCAGAAGGAGCCACAGAAATTGCCCGCCGAGCCCGCGGAACCCCCCGGATCGCTAACCGCTTGCTGCGGCGAGTTAGAGACTACAGCGAAGTCAAAAATTTAAAGCCAATTAATGCCGAAATTGCATCAGTCGCCCTCGAATTGTTCAACGTCGATCCGCTAGGTTTGGATTGGACAGATCGATGCCTTTTGACAGCAATGATCGAAAACTTTAACGGCGGCCCGGTGGGTTTAGAAACTCTCGCAGCTTCCACAGGAGAAGACACTCAAACAATTGAGGATGTATACGAACCTTATTTAATGCAAATCGGATTTTTGCAGCGAACAAGTCGCGGCAGAATTGCTACAGCCGCTGCTTGGAAACACTTAGGCTTCATCGGCTCAAAGGAGTAGAAATTGCTGAATTACGCAGCCATTCCGTTTGTAGTTGCGCTTTAGGACTTGATCTCAACTACAAACTTTGGGGCGCAAAGATAGCAACTACGAACCTCTCGGCGTTCCAGCCCAAGTGCCAACGAGGAATATAAATTAAATCTCCCGCTCTTTGATAATAGTGGCATCAGATTCTACACAATTGGAAACAAACTGCACATTCCGCAGAATTTTTTCTCGTTCCCCTGCAATCTTAATCGCAGTTTCCCAAGTAAAAGTAAAAGATTGAAAAGATTCAGAATCAATCCGATCTTCATCCAAATCCACAATCACTTGATTAAAAATATTAAATAACTCTGCCTGCAACCGATCGATTTCTTCCAAAGTTTGCGCTTGGCGAATTTGTTGGATCAAACTTAAAATATCCAAATTAAATTTATCAGCTCGATTTTTTTGTTTCTGCAAAAAGCGCGATCGCAACTGCCAAAGCCAAGAAGCCAAAAGAGTGCCGATGGACAAAAACAAACCGATAGCATCAGAATTAGCAGCAACAAAATCCGGCTTTTCGCGATCGTAATAAGCCTGAGCCCCCTCATGAACGGGCAAAGACAAACTCCCGCTGCCTCCCGGCTGACTAATCATAGCTCCCAGGGAATTAGCAGCTACCAAGTTGCGGCGATGCTCGAACAAAATTCGCGTAATTTCCTTGACGATTATCGGATCTAGATCCTCCCCAGCCAGCAGATTAGCCTGCACTCCAACGCTGGGTAAATCCGCATCGGGAACCGCAGGATCTGCCTTGTAAGTACCTTTGGGAATCACATCAGCTTCCAGATAAGGCACTTTAATTCTCATCGCAGCTCCTTGGTCAATCGGCACCAACTTGCCCAGGGTATTTTGCAACAAATCGCTAACAACATTGCTCCCCGGAGGTAGCACCCTAAAAATAGCATCAACCTCGCCACTAGCAAACAACTTAGTAGCGTCATCCCAAGAGCCAGCAGTAAACTTAAAATCGCTTTCTTTCAAACCGTAATGTTTGCTGACCAACCAAAAAGAAGTGTAAGAACCGCTGCCTTCAGCCATCAGCGCAATATTTTTTCCCTGTAAATCAGCAACATTTTGAATACCAGACTTTTCTGAAACAATTAAGTGAAAAACCTCCTTAAACAAAGCAGCCACTACCCTCGCAGAAGGCCCCCCCTCTGTATTGTTCTGCACGATCGCTAACTGCACCTCATTTGCCTGAAGCAGGCGCATATTTTCCTCAGCACCTTGAGTCTCAATAACTCGAATTCGTAGACGCGGATTTTGTTGGGTAACTACCTCAGCAATTGCCTGCCCGAAAGGATAATAATTCCCGCTTTTCGTTCCAGTCGCCAGGGTTAATTCATGGACTCGCTGTTTGTCTTGGTGCAGATTCCACCCAAAAGCTCCAATCAAGACAACACTTAATAGAGCAATGGGAAACAGAAATTTATTTTGCATTAAGGTTGAGACTCCATCAATAATGGCAAAATCAAAAGTATTGTAGTTGAAAATGAAAATTGGACTCCGGAAATTCGACGCGCCCGATAGTGGAGGAGCCAATGCCCGATGCCCGATGCCCGATGCCCAATTCCCAATTCCCAATTCCTAATCCCCTATGTTAATATCCCTCAGAATAGAAAACTTTGCCTTAATTGACTGCCTGGATATAGAATTTGGCCCGAGTTTGAACGTATTTACAGGGGAAACCGGCGCTGGTAAATCGATTATCCTAGATGCGATCGATGCAGTTTTGGGCGGGAAAGTCGATCGCCGATCAATTCGCACCGGAGCAGCGCGAGCAATATTGGAAGCTACCTTTGAATTGGACAAAGCCGCAGCTTTGTGGCTGGGCGAGCAAGAAATCGAACCCATAGACGGAAATTTAGCCGTTTGCAGCCGGGAAATTAACGCATCGAGCGGTGCTCTACGCACCAGATCCCGCTTGAACGGAATTCTGGTCAACCGCCAGTTAATGGATCAACTGCGCGATCAGCTTGTCGAAATTACCGCCCAAGGCCAAACCGTCCACCTCGGACAAGAAACCCTCCAGCGAGAATGGCTCGATTTATACGGCGGCAAAAAGCTCACTGAAGCGCGATCGAGCATCACCTCCGCGTGGCTGGGAGCCAACAGCGCAAAAACCGCCCTCAAACGCAGGCGTCAGTCGGAACAGCAGCGACTGCAAAGACTTGATTTGTTAGAATACCAAGTCCGAGAACTCGGCGAAGCCCAGATCGAAGACGCCGACGAACTCGAACAGCTAGAACACGAATCAATCCGGCTGGGCCACGTAGTCGAATTGCAGCAGCAGAGTTACCAAGTCCACCAAGCCCTGTACCAAAACGAGGGCGACAGCGCATCAGCCGCCGACTTGTTGAGCAAAGCCGAAGTAATTTTAAGCGACATGGCCGTTTACGATGTGCAGTTGCAACCAATCCTAGAAATGGTCAGCGATGCTTTAGCTCAAGCCACAGAAGCCAGCAGGCAAATTAGCAGCTACGGCGAACAATTAGAAGCAGATCCCGAAAGACTCGAAGAAGTAGAAGATCGGATTCGCGAACTCAAACAAATTTGTCGCAAATACGGGCCGCTCAAAGAAGCGATCGCCTACTACCAAAGCATTCAAAACGAACTAAATGAACTTTTAGAAGGAGGCGAGTCAATGGAAGCCTTAGAACTCGCATATCAGAACGCTTTAGAGCAATTAAAAGATGCTTGCAGCCACCTCACCACCCTGCGACGCGAAGCAGCCCTCAAACTAGAAACGCACCTCGTAGGAGAACTTAAGCCGTTAGCAATGGAAAAAGTGCAATTTCAAGTCGAGATATCGCCTTGTACCCCAACCGCTACTGGTGCCGACCAAATCGCCTTTTGTTTCAGCCCGAATCCGGGGGAACCTTTGCAACCCCTGGGGGCGATCGCCTCCGGGGGAGAAATGAGCCGCTTTCTACTCGCTATCAAAGCCTGTTTTTCCCAAATAGAAAGTGCCGGTACGCTGATTTTTGACGAAATCGACGCCGGAGTCTCCGGGAGAGTCGCCGGGGCGATCGCCAAAAAACTCTACCAACTTTCCGACAAACACCAAGTTCTCTGTGTCACCCACCAGCCACTGATCGCCGCGATGGCTGATTTTCATTTTCGCGTCAACAAACAGACGATCGAAGCAGAACCAAGTATCGAGGAACCCGCAGCCAACTCCGAACCTGTCGAACGTACAGTAGTCAGAGTTGCCGCCCTCAACAGTGAGCAGCGGCGGGAAGAACTCGCCCAACTCGCCAGTGGCCGCTCAGCAACAGAAGCAATCGCCTTCGCCGAATCCCTGCTTGTCGAAGCCGCCGGATTGCGCCAAACTCAGTCGGCTCAACCCTGATCACACCCTCAAGCCGATCGGGGGGCCAAAAGGCGGAGTTTTTTCAGAGTCGGAGGTTACACTAAAAATATCAACCGCAAATTTTACAAAAAAAAGCTGAAAACCCCGTGAATTTAGTGGGATAAAAGCTAACAGCAGCAAAATAGAGAGAAATTCTAGTTAAAAACCACAATTGTGTAGAGAAGGGCACACATCACTAGCAACTGGTAGTGTCACAATTGCGGCTAGTCCCACAAGGCTACCCCTCTTTCAGCAGTCTTCCCGCCAGTACCCATTCTTCTGCGGGCGATCGGCTCAAAGCTCGGTAGAACATACTCAAACCAGGCACGCACAATGTCAAAATCAGTTAATAAACCTTTTAAACAAGATTGGCGCTCTGTAAAAAGATTGCAGCACTCCCACCGCCTCGTTACTCTCCCACCCTCCTTTCAGCAACAAGGTCAACTGAATTTCCCTTGTCTTGTGGCCGGAGTTCTGTAAACTGGGAAATACTTTCACACATACTTGAGTCTTGTGCGACAAGTGACTCACTAATCAACTTCCCCGCTCTCTTGGCTTAGAGACTAACCCTTACACTTAAGCTTCTGTAAAGGTCTATGAAATCTGCATCTTCCACCAATTACTCTTCTCTGGACAACGTGATTGATGTCGCTGTTGTCGGCGGTGAAAATCATCATCAGGAACATTATTCTCCCCCGGAAATTAGGAGCAGTGCAATTATCCCGCGCCAAGGAAACCTCTCTGGCATTCTTGACCTTCTAAATAAGCAAAGTTTCACAGTAGTAGTTAAGGAAGTAGAAGACAAACTTAAGGTTGTCAATCAAACCCTGGGAATGCTCGACAATATCCTGGAGAGCGAGGGATTTGATGCCATACTCAACGAGATGTTGCAGTCGATTACCCTCAAAACAGGGGAATTGCTGAATGCTGATCGCACCACGATATTTTTATTAGACGACGAAAAAAATGAACTCTGGGCGATCGTTGCTAAAGACGAAAATGGCAAAAACCTAGAAATCAGAGTTCCCGCCCATGTAGGCATTGCCGGAGAAGTAGCCACGTTCCAAAAAGTGGTTAATATCCCTTACGATTTTTACAACGACGAACGATCGGCTAACGCCAAAAAATTTGACGAAAAAACGGGCTACCGCACTTATACAATGCTGGCAATGCCCCTGATTAATGAAGACACAAAAGAGTTAGTAGCAGTTGTTCAACTGATTAATAAATTAAGACCAAATCACGAAAAATACCCAACTTTAGACGAACAAATAGACAGGCACGGATTTACTAAAGAAGACGAACAAGTTTTTAAAGAATTTGCTCCCTCGATTCGCCTAATTCTAGAATCGTCCAAATCTTTCTACGCAGCAACTCAGAGACAACGAGCAGCAACGGCGCTGATGAATGCCGTCAACGCTCTTTCTCAGAGCAGTTTAGACTTAGAAGATACCCTAAAAAGGGTGATGGATCAGGCCCAAGAACTCATGAACGCCGATCGCAGCACCCTGTGGCTGATCGACGAAGAGAAAGACGAACTGTGGACGAAAATCCCGATGGCGGGCAACTTGAAAGAAATTCGCATACCCAGAACCGCCGGTTTTGCAGGCATCGTCGCCCAATCTAGCGAACCGCTGCTGATTCCGTTTGACGTGTACGACGACCCCCGCGCAGCCACTTCCAAAGAAGTAGATCAAAAGTCGGGCTACCGCACTTGCAGTATGCTTTGTATGCCAGTCTTTAACTCGGACAAAAAATTGATTGGCGTCACCCAATTAGTTAATAAAAAACGACAAGGAGAATTCCCCCCCTACAACCCCCAAGATTGGCCTCACGCCCCCGAACAGTGGAAAGCGAGTTTCAATCGCAATGACATGGAATTTATGAAGGCGTTTAACATCCAAGCAGGAGTCGCCCTACAAAACGCCAAACTGTTTGCCGAAGTCAAACAGCAAGAACAAAGACAAAAAGATATGCTGCACGCCTTGACTAACGGCGTGATTTCTACAGATAAAAAAGGCAATATAGTAGCGACCAATCCCAGTGCCAAAAAATTACTGGGTGTCAGCGATGCAGAATTAGCCGAAGGTCAATCTTTGCGCGAGTTAATTAAGTTAGAAAAAGGCGATTTTGCCAAGTGGTTTGATGCGTCTTTGTCTCCCGAAGACGATAACGACCGCCAGCAGTATTACCCAGATCAAGTTTTGCTTTCTTTGGAAGGAGAATCGCAGAGTATCAATCTCTCGATTAATTCAATGACTGACGCTACCGACCCCAACAAAGTCAACGGGGCGTTAGTTGTCATGGAAGATATTAGCAGTGCCAAGCAAGTCAAAAACTTGATGTACCGTTATATGACTCCAGAAGTAGCCGAAGCTTTGTTAGCTTCAGGGGATACTGGATTGGGCGGTAAGCGCAAAAACGTTTCGGTGCTGTTCTCAGACATTCGCAGCTATACCACACTTACGGAAAAATTGCAAGCCGAAGAAGTGGTAGTGATGCTCAACAAATATTTTGAAGTGATGGTAGATGTCGTATTCGAGTACGGTGGGACTCTCGACAAATACATCGGCGACGCTCTGATGGCAGTTTTTGGCTCTCCAGCGCCCCTAGAGGATCATGCTTGGTGCGCCATGCAAACGGCGGTGAAAATGCGGGAAAAATTGGCTGAGTTTAATCGAGATCGCGTGGCAAATGGCGAACTGCCGATCGGCATCGGTATGGGCGTACATTCCGATGAAGTTGTCAGCGGCAACATCGGTAGTAGCAAACGCATGGAATTGACTTCGATCGGAGATGGCGTAAACCTCGCCTCTCGCTTAGAAGGCGCCAGCAAGCAGTACGGCACCGACTTGATCATCAGCGACAATACTTACAGAGAATACAAAGATAGACTCTACGTGCGAGAACTCGACTTTATTACTGTAAAAGGCAAAAGCGAACCCGTAATCGTTTACGAACTCGTCGGCATCCGCGAGGGATGCTCGCCAGTGGGCAAGTCACTAACCGCAAAACAGGAAAAAATTATAGAACATTACACCAAGGGGCGCGAACATTACAAAACTCCAGTCACCCAAAGACTCTCAGAAAGTGAGGTAAAAAACATCTTAAATGAGGTCGCCGAAATGCCAGAGGCAGAGATTAAAAAACTGCCCTTATACAATGTCGAGCAACAGTTGGAACACGAGCTCAAGAACCTGTTACATCAACTGAAAAAGCTGTCAGAGTACGACCCGAAAAACCTGTCCGAAGCAGACAAACTCATCGTACTGTTGCAGACAGAAATCCAACTGTTGAAATTGGAAGGCATCAAAAATCTCTCGGAAGACGAAGCCAAAATGCTGCTGCAAGCAAAAATCAAGCCGCTATCAGCAGACGAAATTAAATACTTGCAAGAAGGCGAAGTCAAAAAGCTGTTGGAAGCAGACATCTTAGAACCATCAAATCCCAAAATCAAGAGGCTGAAAGCCGCAGAGATCAGGCGGCTATTGCAGGCTAAAATTAAAAGTCGGGCCTCGGAGACAGTTGCAGAAATGTTAGATGAGGAATTTGAAAATCTGGGACTAGATCAAGTTAAAAAAGTGCTGAACGAGTTTAAGAAAGCCTTAGAACCAAAAGCCAAGCAAGCTTTTACAGACGCCGCTCGCGAATTTAACGCCGTTCTGGATGTTGACCCGAAAAATAAGGCAGCTAAATTGCACGTCGATCGCTGTATGTTATTTCAGCATGGGTTTTCAGACGCACTCAACTGGGATGGGGTGTGGAATCTCACAGAAAAATAGCAGTGGCCCACAGCAAATCCTCGCGGTGGTGTCAGGGTTCCAGGTGGGGGCGATCGCGATCGGGGGTGCGCCTCCCATCCCACCACCAATTAACCTGAATATCCTATTGAGGTAATTGTAAATAAGCTCCAACAGGTATTATGGTTATATAACCGGATTTGAATTGGCCAGCGAGATGCCGGCGGTTTCGCCCTAGGTGTTTCGTTCGCACTACCTACCGCAACAAACTTAGCACTTCTATTATTTGAAGCGCTTAAAAATAGTTATGACTGGCGGCAGCGTTACCCGGTTTCTGAGAAAAATCTTGGAGAAAGGCGACGAAACATCCGCTCAAAAACCGGGTTTATCACCCCGCCCGCGTAAGTCTTCATAGCGTTAGTGGCTCCTGAAAAGAGCTGACTTCGCAGATAGTCAATGTTCTAGTCTTAGATATAAAAAACCACTAGCGTCAGTTATGAATAATTGGAATTCGCAATCGGGAGATGTTGAGTGGGTAGATCAGGTTTACCAACTATTGCTGGAGATTGCTCGAAGCTCCCTGTCAGATATCCCCAGAATCCCGGAAAACATCACTGTTAAGGCTATCCCTCTGATCCAGAAGGTACAAAGCATTCAGCAAAGACCTGATGGGCAAGTGTTCAAATCTGGTTCCTTTTCAGTAAACGATCACGAATGGGTCGATCGAGTCTGCCAACTATTGGTAGAACTAACCAGCGCGTCTTTGTCCGAACAGCCCAAAATGCCGGAAAACCTTGCAGGCAGATCTTTAGCCCTGGCAGATCGAGCACAAAAAATTAAAGAAGATATCGAAGAAAATGCAGCCCAAACCCCAGCAGATGAAGATGACAATTCTTCACAGTCTCCAGATGCGCTGCTTTCCCTATTGCACCACAGTTTGAAAACTCAGCGCGCCAAAAGCTACAACCCCGATGCCCCCGAATGGCAGCAAGTCTTGAGCCTACTCGACGTAGTGCAGTCAATTTACAAGCAAATCCAAAATTAAATTCCAGCTTTATTCAGGGGCGTCTTTATTGTGCCAGATTGCTGGCTCTTAAAGGCAGTTGCTCTTTGACATAAAATTTTTTTGCCGTATCCCGAACATTTCCGATTATTGCACTTTTGTCAACTACACTAGGTTTAATCGGTTCTAGGGCAAGAGAACATGAGCGGACAAAACATCGGCGATTTGTCAAAAGAAATATTAGCCGATCGCTATCAGTGCGATCGGCGGCTCGGCAAGCAAGCAGGAAGGCAAACTTTACTCGCCCGCGACTTAAAAACCCAACAGCAAGTAGTAGTCAAACTCCTCTCATTCAGCAGCGACTTTAACTGGGAAGACTTAAAACTGTTCGAGCGAGAAGTCGAAACCTTAAAATCCCTATCCCATCCCGCAATTCCCCGATATCTCGACTCCTTTGAAATCGACACCCCCAACCGCAAAGGATTCGCCCTAGTTCAGACTTACATCGAAGCCAAATCCCTACAAGAATATCTTTCAGACGGCCGCACTTTCAGCGAAAGCGAAGTCAAACAATTAGCCACAGCATTATTAGACATCCTCGCCTACCTGCACCAGCGACAGCCCCCGGTGATTCATCGCGACATTAAACCCAGCAATATTTTACTCAAGAATCGATCGGGAAACAGCGTCGGCGAAGTATACCTAGTCGATTTCGGTGCAGTTCAAACCCTAGCAACCCAACAAGGGAAAACAGTCACCGTTGTCGGCACGTATGGCTATATGCCACCAGAACAATTTGGCGGGAGGGCGGTTCCCGCTTCCGACTTGTACGGCTTGGGAGCAACATTAATCGCCTTAATTACCAAGCAGCATCCTGCCGATTTGCCACAGCAAGATTTGCAGATTGAATTCGAGCAATTGACCAAATTAAGTCCCGGTTTTACCAATTGGCTGAAGTGGCTGACGCATCCGAGTTTAGAATGCCGTCCCGCCTCAGTCCAAATAGCCAAAGAAGTTCTAGAAAAACCACAGGAAATAAATAAATATTCCCAGACATTGAGACTGGGAAAAACGCTAGATACCTCTAGGTTGTTCAAGAATGCGATCGGGCGCAGCACTTGGATGGGAACTCTAGGCGTAGGATCTTGTGCAGCAATTTACGGAACCTTTATTTTTCCGGTAGTGGCGACAATTTTAGGAGGATTTATCGGTCTTTTTCTCGGCTTGCTGCTGGGGTTGGGGAATGGAATAATCGTAGGAATTGTGACGCGCTTGTGGTTTTTTCCCCTAACTAATCCCAAACTTCACCGACAGGTTTTAACTGCAATTAGTATCGTACTCTGTACCTCGATAAGCATCGTCTACTTTCGGATAGTGGATTGGAATAAGCTAAACGACTTGAGTGTTGAGATTATTTTCGTGCTAGCACCGTCCCTAATTGCAGGACTGTCAATGGGGGCAAGTAGCAAGTCTATTGCCCGGTGGTATCAAAAAGAAAGTGGACTGTAATCTAAAATTTACAGTTATGGATGCACTCCGAGCAAATAAACTTGGTTTTTACGAAAAGACGCATTACAACCGCCAGACTCGCTAAACAACCCGGTTTCTGAACCCCGACGCTCCCCTCAAATTCAAATTAATGTAAAAAAATATGACCAGCAAAATATTAGCAGAACGCTACGAAGTGCAGCGACAACTAGGAAAACAAACTGGTCGCCAAACGCTGCTGGCTCGTGACTTACAAACTAAAGAATTAGTTGTCATCAAACAGCTATTCCTCGGCAGCGATTTTGAATGGCAAGACCTCAAGCTATTTGAACGGGAAGCGGAAACTTTAAAAGCACTTTCTCACCCAGCAATTCCGCGCTACCTCGATTACCTGGAAATTGACGAACTAAATAGTAAAAGCTTTGCGCTGGTACAGACTTATGTAGAGGGAAAAACTTTGCAAGAGCATTTGCGATCGGGGCGTACTTTTAGCGAAAGCGAGGTAAAACAATTAGCTAAATCGCTGTTAGCAATTTTGAATTATTTGCACAAGCAAAATCCGCCTGTTATTCACCGTGACATTAAACCCAGTAATATTTTACTGCACAGCAGATCAGGTAACTCGGTCGGACAAGTTTATTTAGTTGATTTCGGTTCGGTGCAGAACCAAGCGGCAAAATTTGGCGGCACAATTACAGTAGTGGGAACTTACGGGTATATGGCACCGGAACAATTTGGCGGGCGCTCAGTTCCGGCTTCTGACCTCTACGGTTTAGGTGCAACTTTAATTTATTTGGTAACGGGTTTGCATCCCACCGAACTGTCGCAGCAGGATTTGAAAATTCAATTTGCCGATCGGGTACCGCAGCTCAATCCTAATTTAATAGATTGGCTGGAGTGGATGACAGAACCAAGTTTTTCCAAACGGTTATCTTCGGCTGGGGAAGCATGGCGAGGGCTTAAAAATCCCCGCCTTATCAACAAAAATCCTATGGTGGTGCTGCAGCCACAAGGCAGCGATATTAAATTTACAAAAAATTCGGAGTTTATAGAAATTGTAATTCCGCCACCAGGCATCGGTTTTGGTTTAATTGCCACGCTTTCGGCTGTGGTATCTGCGAGTCCTGTCTCATTTATAGCAAGGGATATGTTGAGCGATGCGTTAAAGATAAATTCCCAATTTTTTATAATAATATCAGGAAGTTTGTTATGTATGGCAGGACTAAAGTTGATATTTGCACTATTTAGGGAAAGGCGCCTCAGAATTGATCGCCAGCAAATCTCCTGTAGCAGCCATCTACTGGGGTTGAGATGGAATCATGCCAAGCCATCTCCCAGGAACGAGATTTGCCAGTTGGAAATTCAACAACGTGAATATAGAAACAGCGGTATTGGTGTAAAAGTTATAAAAGTTATGATTTTTGCTTTTTCAATCCCTAGAGAGTTATATCAAACGGCATCATTACTTATGCAGGAAAGCCACTCGGAAGTGAGATTAGGGAAAGTCTATCAAATGATAGTTCAAGCAGGCAACCACAAATATCAGTTAGGAGAGAAGGAGGGACTAAGTGAATCAGAAATCAAGTGGTTAGCAACAGAACTGAGCCAGTGGTTGGGTTTGAAAATTAAAATAATTTTGACAGACGGTAAACAGAATAAATGGTTCTGAAAATATCTCCCTCGCCCAAACAAAGCATTCCCCTGTCAAACTGTGGGATGGGCGTCCCGCCCGTCCCCTCTCTCTTGTGTGGGATGGGCGTCTCGCCCGTCGAGTTTATTCTCCCAGCCGGCGACAGACTCCCCCGCTTTCGGTCAATCTCATGGAGCATCGAGCCCGATCGCCCGTAAAATGCTATCAAAGGGATTTGGCAAGTAGCACTCATCCCAATCATCTGTTAACTTGGAGATATTGTTGTGGACTTATCGCTAATTCCGGCACAGCCGAAACCAGGACTGCTCAACGTCCTCATCGAAATTACCGCCGGTAGCAAAAACAAGTACGAATTTGATAAAGACTTGCAAGCCTTTGCTCTCGATCGGGTGCTTTCTTCCTCAGTCCAATATCCATGCGACTACGGCTTCATACCCAATACCTTAGCCGATGATGGCGACCCCCTCGACGGCATGGTAATGATGGATGAGCCCACATTTCCAGGGTGCATTATCGCAGCCCGTCCGATCGGAATGCTGGAAATGATCGATGGAGGCGACAGGGACGAAAAACTTTTGTGCGTTCCCGACAAAGACCCCCGCTATGCTCACTATAAGTCCCTCAAAGACGTAGCACCCCACCGCTTGGACGAAATAGCCGAATTTTTTAGAACCTACAAAAATTTGGAGAAAAAAGTCACGGAAATTCTGGGTTGGCAAGATGTCGATCAAGTAATGCCCTTAGTGGAAAAGTGCATCGCAGCCGATCGCAAATAAGCTCCTAGCCCGCACTCCTCGACTGCAACCCCACTAAAAACTCAGGGGGCAGAACTTAAGGCGATGCTGCACGTGAGGCGATGCAGTCGAGGAACAGATGGGTAGAATGTCAAATCATTCGTAAATGCCGAGTCACCGGAACAGCATTCCTGAAAACCCCGCCCCGGCCCCAATCTTGAAAAAAATACTACTCATAGAGTAAGATGAAGCGCAAATTCTACCTCTGGAGAATGAGTTATACGGTGGAGGAAGTTCTACCCGAACACTCTTATTCGGCGCTATCTTAATCTCAGAACACATAACACGGCGGGCAGCCCGCATGATGCAAAAAATAATCTCTTAAGCGTGACGTCTCCTACACGAATCGGTAAGGTTGAGAATTCTAACAGCCCAAGTATTAGGCACTCGAATAGTTTCCCGATCAAGGGCTTTATTATAGTACAGATTGCTAAAAACTAAAAAGTAAAAACTAAGATTTCAACTCCCAAGTTCCTGCCGCCAAAACTAAAAAAAATGCCAGATTCCGCACCCTCTCTACCCAATCCACAGCCTTCCGATCACAAACCCACTATGGAAAATAGTCCTTTGACCGAGTTTGTCGTTCAGTTTTGGGGCGTGCGGGGCAGCATCGCCACCCCCGGCACCAAAACACTGCGCTACGGAGGCAACACCTCCTGTGTAGAAATGCGCTTGGGCAAAAAACGCCTGATTTTTGACGGCGGTACCGGTCTGCGAGTTCTGGGCCTAAACTTGCTGCGGCAAATGCCAGTGGAAGCCCATATGTTTTTCAGCCACACTCACTGGGATCACATTCAAGGCTTTCCGTTCTTTACTCCCGCCTTTATCCCAGGGAACTGCTTTCACATTTACGGTGCGATCGCCCCCAACGGCACTACAATCAAACACCGTCTTGCTGACCAAATGGTGCACCCCAATTTTCCCGTCCCCATCCAAGTGATGCAGTCAGACCTGAAATTCAACGATTTGACCCCTGGGGATATTCTCGAACTCGACGATGTGAAAATCGAAACGGCACTGCTGAACCATCCCAATACCGCGATCGGATATCGAGTCACTTGGGAGGGACACACAGCCGTCTACTGCACCGATACAGAACATTTTCCCGATCGCCTCGACGACAACGTATTACACCTAGCTCGCAACGCCGACGTGCTGATTTACGACGCTAACTACACCAACGAAGAGTATTACGACTTCAAAACCCCAAAAGTCGGCTGGGGACACTCGACTTGGCAAGCAGGAGTAGAAATAGCCAAAGCTGCTGGAGTCAAAAAAATCGTGATGTTTCACCATGATCCGGGCCACGACGACAATTTTCTCGATCATACAGAAGCAGAGGTTCAGGCAGCGTTCGCCAATAGCTGCTTAGCCCGCGAAGGCATGAGCATACCAGTAATTTAACCAAAAATAAATTCAGAATTATGAAACAGGAAAAACCCCGCAAACGTCGCAGAGTAGGCTTGCGGGGGCTTTACTCAACGTTGCTAGTGTTGATAATTATCTGCTGTACCTGTGGCGGATGGGTTGCAGCTCAGACTGCCTATTCTCGCACTCCCGCGCGACTTGCTCAGGTTTCTTCGATCGAGGATACTGGTACGGTCGATCGCATCCCCGAACGCTACCAACTCGGACAGCAACTGTACCTAGAAAACTGCGCCACCTGTCACATCGCTTTACCGCCGCAAGTATTACCTACAGAAACTTGGCGCAGATTGCTGCAAGATCCCCAACATTACGGACAAACCATCAAACTGCTAGTAGACCCGCCCCGCCTGCTAGTCTGGAACTACCTGCAAACTTTTTCTCGTTCCCAAGCAAAAGAGGAAGAAATCGCCTACCGAGTCGCCAGTTCTCGTTATTTCAAAGCACTGCACCCCAAAGTCAAAATGTCGCAACCCGCAAATATCAGCAGTTGCGTTACTTGTCACCCCGGCGCATCTCAATACAATTTCCGCAAGCTTACCGCCGAGTGGGAAAACTCTCCCTAGCGCAGATTAAGTTCGTAATTATATCCAAGTGTGATCGTCTCGCTCGCACTAACCAGAAAACGGCGATCGCATTCTCCACTAGAGACTTATCCAAAGTGTGGGTGCGATCTTTCAATTCATTCTTACTGGGTATCGCACCTTACAAAAACCTCTCGCTTTACCCTCATCAATAACTCTGACGGCTAACGGTGAAGTTGTGCCACTGCCGATAACGTCTTTTGCCAAACCGACCAAACTTGCTAGTCGGTTCCAACCGAGTGGTTAGCTGATCTAGTGGCATAGAAGTAAAAAATCTGTGCTTTTAACTACCTTTTGACCAATTGTTATGATATCTTAACTTTACCGGAGGCTAGTTCAGACAATTTAAGAAGCCTGGTTATCAAGTAACCTGATTTATGATTGACCCTAAAAAAATTCAACTGAAATGGGAAAGTTATTGGTTTAAAACCTTTGGAAGATGGCGATCGTGTCCATTGAGCTGCCCCGTAGACAGACCTCATCCTCGACATATTTTTTGGAGTTGGATTGGCAGTTTTTTGGCAATTACTGCAACGTCCTATCTTGCCGTAAAAACTAATTCTCCTTTACTAATGGCTCCGTTTGGCGCTACAAGCGTTCTGATCTTTGGTGTCCCTGACAGCCCTTTGGCTCAACCCCGGAATGTCATTGGGGGCAATTTCTTAGCTGCTCTCACCAGTTTAATGATTCTGCATTTTGTCGGTTCTTCTCCCTGGGCGATGGGAATGGCTGTTTCTAGTGCGATCGGCATTATGCAGATTACCCGAACTCTACATCCGCCTTCGGGAGCAGTTGCCTTAGTCGTCATGATGACCCAACCAGACTGGAAATTTTTGCTAACACCTGCTTTTGAGGGATCAATAATCTTGGTCTTGTGCGCCGTCATCTTTAATAATTTAGCGGCAGAAAGGACGTATCCCAACCACTGGTTATAGCATTGTCTCTAATTCTCTCATCCTTCCCTTGGGAGCACTACCCAAAATCTGGATGCTCCCTCGATTCCTTCTTCCTTTTTCGTTCTTTCTGCCATCCGTTACATCCCGATTGACTGCGAGTTGCCGAACTTCCTTCTGCTAGATCAATCAAAAAACACTGATTTGTCAGGCGTTGGTCGAAATCCCTGTTGAAAGCGTTCCCAGGACTCCTTTAACTGAGCCGGCGCTGGATATTCTTTATCGTAAACCACCAGCACATTCGTCAAATTCCGTCCCGGCGGCAATAAAATCTCCCCTTGATGAGCCAAACCCACGGAAGCGCCCCCGTCCAAATTCATCGCTTCAAAACAGCCCATCGCCTGCATAACCTTAGCTTCTGCTTCCAAAGACAAACTATCAAGAAAAGTCACCAAAAACAACTTATCTCTCGAAGCCGGAAAGCCGATCGCCGTTCTCGAACCCACGCCCAAAACATGAGAATCTTTAAAACCTTCCGACAAAGGAGACAGCCAAACTTTCCCCCCTTTAACCAATCTCGGCCCGCAAGTCAGAGAAAACCAATATTGACTCCAATCCGGCTTACCTTCAGTTCTAGCCGTCACCATTTCCAATTGATTTCCCGCTTTAATTCCCAAAGTCGTGCCGTAATTTTCCCATCGGCTGTATTTCAGAAACTTACCCCCCGCCACCATATTTCCCAGCACTGATTTCTGCTCATCTTTACCAAAAAAAGTCCCGTTAGCAACAATAGCAGCCCGGTAACGCGCCACCATATTTTCAAAAGGTTCATCGCCCCGCGTGACTTTAGAAGTGTTTGCAAAATCTGCATTATTAGCTAACCCAATTGTGAGATAAATTTCTGGATCGGCGAGGTCAATAGTTGTTAAATAAAAACTTGCGCCAGCTACCTTTTGGCGGCTGACTTGTACTGGTTTTGCTTGCTTAGCAGAACGTTTGATAATTTGAGGTTGAGACGGTTGCGTAGCAGGATAATTTTCTGGCGCTTTGACAATAGGATTAGTCGGCAGAGGTTGATTGTTTTTTCCCGATTTTACAATGGGATTGTTAGGGAGAGGTTGAGGAGTGTGATTTGATTGTATACTTGATAAAAAAGCGAGTGACTTTTGCCACACTTGACCCGCGAGAGTCAAGAAACTATCTCGGTTGTGGGCGATCGCAAAATAGTCAGCCGCAGCCCGCGCCAAAGCGATGCCCGTTAAAAATAAAAAAGTTCGCCGCAGCATCGGGCGACAAGCTTTAGACTGTTTGCGTTTAAACATACAAAAATCTCAGCTAGGATAGGGAACAGTTTCCTATGGCTGTGACTACAATGGGCGCGCGAATTCGGAAACTACCAGTAGCAAGGTGCTCCATCGCGCACCTCACCACTAATTCACAACTCAAAACTATTTGCCTAGCCCGTATTCCGCATCCCCGCAGCAATTCCATTAATCGTCAGCAGAGCTCCCCGCAACAATTCACCCTTGCTGTAACGCGAGTGAATCACCCCCGGAACCCCGCCACTACCATGCTGCCGCAAGCGTTTCAGCAGCGAAACCTGCAACAAACCCAAAGGCACAATCGTCGCATTTCGCAACTGCACCGATCGCTGCAGCGATGGATCTTCGTCCAACAAACGTTGGTGTCCGGTAATCGTTAAAACCAAATCGCGAATCAAGTGAAATTCGGCAGCAATTTGATCAAATAAAGCCTTAAAACGCTCCTTGTCAGCAGGCAAAGCTAACTCCTGCACGTAGTGTTCTGCAATCTGCAAATCCACCTTAGATAAAGTCATTTCCACTTTAGAAATTACCATTCTAAAAAATGGCCATTTTAAGTAGAAATACTGCAAAAGCTTCATGTGTTCTTCCGGTTCCTCCAGCAAAAACTCTTGCAAAGCTGTGCCGACACCGTACCAAGAAGGCAGCAAAAAGCGGCTTTGAGTCCAGCTAAACACCCACGGAATTGCTCGCAAACCGCTGATGTCTTTTTTACCCCCACGCCGGGCCGGACGAGAACTAATTTGCAACTGGCTGATTTCTTGAATCGGAGTAACTTGGTGGAAGAAATCGACTAAATCCGGCTGTTCGTAGATTAAATGGCGGTAGTGCGATCGCGATCTCGCCGATAACTCCTCCATAATCTCATTCCAAGGGTCGATGCCATCAAAACCAGTATGCAGCAAACTAGCTTGAATTACCGCCGCCGCCACTGTTTCCAAATTGTAAAGCGCCAACTCCGGCAAAGAATATTTAGAAGCCAAAACCTCGCCTTGTTCGGTAATCTTAATTCGCCCGCTAATACTCTTTCCAGGCTGAGCCAAAATTGCCTTGTAAGCAGGCCCGCCGCCGCGCCCTACTGAACCGCCTCGGCCGTGAAAAATCCGCAACTCTACATTGTATTTTTCCGCAACCATTTGCAAAGCCTTTTGAGCTTTGTGGATTTCCCAATTGCTGCTGAGAAAACCCGAATCTTTATTGCTGTCGGAATAGCCGAGCATCACCTCTTGCAATTTGATATTTTCGATTGGGCATTTGAGATCTTCTGCATTTTTTACCGCTAGTTCCTGCGCGTATCCTCCTGCTAGCAAAGCTCGATAAAGTGGCAAATCAAATATTTGCTGCATAACTTCCGGCGCTTTTTTCAAATCTTCCACTGTTTCAAACAGGGGAACTACTTGAATACTGCTAATTCCTGTCGCCGGATCGTAAAGTCCTGCTTCTTTTGCTAAAAGCAAAACTGCCAGTAAATCGCTGACATCGTGGCTCATGCTAATGACATAAGTTTCGCAAATTTCAGGACCAAACTCCTGCTGCATTTGCCGCAATATTCGGAAGGTATTGATGGTCTCGCAAGTTTTGGGAGAAAAGGGCAATTCTGCTGGAATTAAAGGGCGACGAGTTTGCAGTTCCGTTGCCAGCCAAATAATTCGATCGCATTCTGACATTTGATTGTACGGCTTGGGCAAAATTTGCAAGTATTCAGCAATTTCGCTCAAAGCGTCGGAGTGTACTGTTGACTCTTGGCGGATATCAAGGTAAGCCAAATTAAATCCGTAAATTTCTACTTGGCACAGCAGATTTTCCAAGTCCCGACAGCTCAAACCTGTTTCCACTAAATTGCGCTCGATGAGCTGCAACTCGGTCAAAAACTCAGTACCAGATCGATAAAGACCGGTCATTCCGGGATGTTCTGACAAAGCTTCGCGTTCCCGCTGCAACTCGTCTCCTTTGTAGAGCCGCCAATTACGATCGCGCGTATTTTCCAGTCGCTGCTGCACGTAGGCCAACTTCAACCGATAAGGTTCTTGGCGGTAGCGGATTGCCCATTGCTCGTAAACCTCCGGGAATTCCGATTTGTCGCGATCGAGAGATTCGAGCAATTCCGGCAGTACGTCACTCCAGTGCAGCGACAAACTCAAAAGTTCGTTCAACCGCTTCACTGCAGCGATGTACTTCTGTAGCACTAAGTGGCGCTGATAGCAAGCCGTTTGCCAAGTAACTTTCGGAGTCACAGAAGGATTGCCGTCCCTGTCCGAACCCACCCAAGAACCGAACTTGCAAAAATTGTAACTAGGCGGTTTCAGATAAGGGTAAGAAGCGTGCAGAGCTTGCTTTAAGCGGTGGTAGAGTTCCGGAATAGCATCAAACAGAACTTCCTCGAAGTAGTGGAGAGTGTACTCCACCTCGTCAAGTACAGTCGGCTTGAACTGGTGCAGTTCGTCAGTGCGCCACCATAGGCGAATTTCTTCCATCAGTTGCTCTTGGAGAGCGGCTGCTTCCCAGCAAGACACCGGGTAGGGGCTTTGAGAGTCGGCCCCAAGTACCTGAAATTTCTCGTCAACTTGGTCTAGCTGTTGGAGAATCTTCGCCATTCGTCGCTGTTTGGTGCGGATCGTGTGGCGAACAATTTCCGTCGGGTGAGCGGTGAATACCAAGCGGATGTCTAACTGATCGATCAAGCGCTGGATTTGCTGGCTGGGCACGTTCAAGCGCAGCAGCATCGGGAACAGTTGGTGAAAAGTGCCGGCATCACGAGTGATCATCTCGTTGCTGTCTGCCTTGCTCAAAGCCATTTGGGCTGGGACTGGGCCTTCCCGGTGGCGTGGGCGATCGGGGGCATCAGTTGCTTGTCCTGGCAGCTTAGAAAACATCCGCCCACCAGCATCGTTGCTGCTAGCGTAAGCTAGCTGTTGGTCTCGCTGTTCGTAGTGCTGTTCGACAATGTTGATCAACTGAAAATACAGTGCAAAAGCCCTAGCGGCGCGGATGGCGGCGTTGAGGTCGAGCTTTTCGATTAGCTGTACGACATTCGACTCGCGAAAGTGAGTGGCCTGTCCCTCGGCGGAATTGACCGATCGCATTTGTTGGAGCAAATCCACCAATTCCTGCCCGCACTCCTGTCGCAGCACCGATTCCCACAAGTCCTCTACTACTTTGAGGCGATTTCGCAGAAACAGGTCTGATTTTGAGTAAGCGGGAGAATGGGAAATAGATGTTGTATCAATAGCCTGTTCTGAAGACTGGAGGACTGAACTCATCGGGCTGTTCCTCAATAGCTGCGGGTGTCTAGAAAATTGTATGGTTTAGTTTCGCCTAAAACACTTTTGTTTGCAGTCAAATTTGAGACAACTTCTTGCAACGTAGAAAGTAGAAGGCACTTATGTACAAAGTATAAGGAGAGATTAATTCTTAGACCACAGATTGTACGTATTGTCAAGCTTTCATATCACTTGACTTGCGATTTTAGATTTTAGACGATCGGCGTGAGACGATCGGCCAGCGGTCAGTAGAGTCGCGCTAAGTCGAACAATTTGAGATTTACTCCAAAGATGAATCTGGGATGTTGAACTAGGGTCGAAAATTTTTATCTGTCCCCGACAGGAAGGAGTACGTGGCACCGTATCCGTTTTTGGGCGGGGTCACAAAATTTAACTTCTAGCTGCAGCATCCGGACTTGGGCTTTCTAATCCTGTGATTGAGGAAAGTTGAGTACGGGAAGGCGCGAACCCCGAAAGACTTCTTCGCTTTCAACGCCGATCGACGCAACAAACTCAGCAGCAGCTTTAGCCGCCACCAACCCGCCCAGCATGGGTAAGGCGACGAAGCTCAATAAAATGTCTGAGGGAACTGGCAACTTTGGACTCTCAGGTGTTTGATTTTTGAGCAAGTCTTGGTTTTCCGACGGCATAAATTCCTCCTGTGTCAATCCATAATCCTCAGTTTACAAGCCAAATAATGATCTTGACCGCTGCTTTCTGACTAATAACTTCTGAGATCAAATCCGGTGACGAATAACTTGTGGCTTGGCTTAATTTGGACTTATCTGTGCCAAAATGTCGAGGTATTATCAAAAAAATATTCCCCAACGGCTCGAAGCCGAGGAGATAAAAGGCAAGACTCTAAGTCCAGCATGGCTTAAACCAGACAAAACCGTTAGGCTCGGCAAATCCAATAATTGTCCGTAAAATCTGTAACTGTGCTATTTCTAGAAAACAAAACCAGCTTTGGCAAAATTTAGAGTTTCATGTTAAATGCGAACGGGAGCATATTGGCAGACAATCCATCAAGCGCCTCGCAGTGGGCGCAAGAAGCTTTAGGGCTTCCCGAAGTTCAAGTACAAGCGCGTTTGCGGGGAAATCATCTGCACATTTTGTGCGAAGCAGCGCAGTGTCCGTCTCAAGAATTGGTGACGGCGAGATTTACCAATGCCCTCGAACACACTGATTTAACGCGATTGCTGCCCGATCGACCTAAAATTTACCAGTTGTTTCTGTGCGGCCGCAAAATCGGTTCCCGACAAAATGACTGGACAGTCCGGCTCGATTGCAGCAGTCCCAAGCGACAGCAACAGCCACAGCCACAGCAACCGGAACCAAAAGTTGCCGAAGTACCGCCGCCAGCGAGTTCCCCCGACGAACCGCCAGCAAGCCCTAAAAGAGGCGGATTTTTCGGCAAATTTAAGAATGACAACCAGAAACTCAAACAGACACCAAAACCGATAGAAACAGCAGCCCACCCGCCGCAAGTACGGGAAGAACTGGATTTTGACGCCGAAAGTCTGCCCATCGCCTCCCGCATTCAATACCCAGAAGCTTTTGAAACTTCCCCCGTGACGATCGACACTTCGGCTGCTGCGATGCGGGAAGTTGTCGGTTCCGCCGTTCCCCCGCAGCAGAAAGCGAACCGTGGCGCGGTGGCTTTGATTCAATCCCCCGAAGCCGGCTCAGGCGAGGGCGATCGCGATGGAACATTGACGGTTTCGCCGGAAACTTTGGCGCGCCGGGGCTATCCAGATGCGATCGCCAGCTATCTCAGCGAAATCCTCGGGCCGATGGGAGTTTCGGTGAAAGTCAGCATTCGCGAAAAAGAACTCAAAAGCAGCGGAGAAACCCTGCCGGTGGGGCCGGAAAATATCAAGCCCAAGGAACGGCGACTGCTAGTGCTGTGCGAGTCAGCTTACAGCCCCGACCCCTCCTTGCTGGCAGAACCCATCGCCGGCAGGCTGCGGAAACTGCAACTAGAGGATTTCCGGGAAGCAGTGATAGCCAGCCAAGTCAGCGGCGAAGCGAAACCGGACTGGCTGCTGCGGGTGGATTTGACTTCGCCGGACAAAATTCTCAAGGAATGGGCCAGGTGGGGAGACGTACAGTCGATCGCCAAACTGCTAAATCAACACTTGGCTGCATCAAGAGTCGAAGTGCGGGCCACCCTCAAAGAAGCAACCCTCCACCTGTTTTGCAGCAAAACTGCCAAAAAAGGACAAAAGCCTAAACGGCAAGAATACCCCGACAAGCAGCAAACCACCGACGCGATCGCCCCTTTGTTAGCCTCCTTTGCGCCCCAAGGCATCCGCGCAGCTACTATCTACGGCGTAGAACCAGCCAAGGACTCTCAGGCGGCGCCTGAGTCCCCCGTGTGGATAGACTGGGTGGACTTGCCTGCAGCCCACCACCCCGACTTGGCTGCAAACGCTAGAACGCTGGCAGTCGAGGGCGACCAATTGGCTCTGACTTTTTTATTGAACAGGTTGCTCAACCCCAATCTCAAACGCAAGCTGGAAACAGGAGGAATTCGGGCTGTCGTGCTGCAAAAAGCCAACGTGCTGCACGTCATGACAGAAGCTCTGACTTGCCCTTCTCAGTCGAAGGTCGGGCCGCCGGTGGCGAAATTTTTGCGACACTTACAAATTCCGGGAGTGGTAGGGCTGCGAGTCTACGGACGCCGTGCCGGCCAGAAACTGCCCCTGTGGCGCTACGCAATCGACCTCAGAACGGCTGTTGACGAGGAATCAGCGACGGTACCCGCACCAGTTCCCTCCCAAGTGGCTGTGTTGGAAAAGGAACCGGTGCCGGAGTTTGCGCCGGCGGAGGATGGGAGTTTTTCGGGTTTGGGCGACAATTTGGTGTTCGATGCTCCGGCGCCCAACTCCTGGCGGCCCCGCTTCAAAATCAGACTCCCCGGATACAATCTGGGCGAGCAATTAGTTCAAGCTGCGGTGCAACCGCTTGTAGCTTCGGGTTTGTTTGTTCCCAACGATGGTTTATCAACGAATGCTGCTGCGCCGGGGGGTGTGAGAGCCGATCGCGCGGCGCGAATGGCTTTGATTTGGGCGATCGCCGGCTGTCTGCTGACTTTCAATACCGATTGGCTCCTCGGTCAATTTCTGCAATCTGCGACGGTCACTCAAGCTCCTAGCGCTTCCGAAGTTTGCAGCGGCCCAAATTGTCAAAATTCATCCCCCAAGGCTGTGGACGACGTTACAGCCCCACTTCCGAAGGCAACCCCGAAACCAGTTCCCCCTGCTGAGGAGGTGAATTTGCCTCAAACTCCGTTGCAGCCGTCGCCGGAAGCCAACCGGGAAGAAGCTTTTAATGGCTCTGGGTTTACGAAACCGGGCAATACTAGCGTTCCTGTAGCTGATGTTTCTGCTCCTCCGGTGTTCCCGACTTTGAGGAGCGAGCAGCTTGACGACCAAATAGCGCGCTATCAAGAGTATATCCACCTGCACAAAAAACCGCCGGATATTTTAATTGTCGGTAGTTCGAGGGCGCTGCGCGGTATCGACCCGGCGGTTTTGGAAACCGCTTTGGCAGCTTCGGGCTATCCGGGGCTGAGGGCTTACAATTTTGGGGTTAATGGAGCTACTCTCCAAGTTGTAGATTCGCTCATCCGCCGGATTTTGCCGCCGCAACAACTGCCGAAATTGCTGGTGTTGGCTGACGGGGCGAGGGCTCTCAACAGCGGGCGGCCGGATTTGACTTTTAGTGCGATCGCTTCTTCGGAAGGTTACAGGCAATTGAGCCGGGGTAGTTTTCTGATCCGCACCAATCAATTAGAATCCGAAACATCGAAGGAAAGCGCCAACAATCCGGTGGCGACTGCGACTGAATTGGTGAACAATTTGGGAGAAGCTCAAGCTAATGTTCAGCAATTGGTGAGTCAAAAGTTGGTTGAGGGTTCTGTAACTTACAAAAAACGCGATCGACTTAAAGGGTTTTTGCGATTGATCGTTAATCCCTCATTAGCCCCTGTTGCCACCGACAGCCCCCAAACCGCAGCCCTGGGTGAACAAACAACTGAAAACGTTCAGCCCACTGCTGCGAGTAAACCAGTCAGCGAGTATCAACCAAATGGCTTTTTGCCGATCGATATACGCTTCAATCCCGAAACATACTTTCAGAAGCACCCGAAAGTATCTGGTTATTACGACTCCGACTATCAAAATTTTAAATTAGTAGGCGAACAAGCTCTAGCACTCAAAAATCTGATCGAATTTACCAAGGTTCGCAACATCAATCTCGTGTTTGTGAATATGCCTCTGACTGAAGATTATTTAGACCCGGTGCGGACAGGTTACGAACAAGAATTCCGCCAATATATGCAAGAATTAGCAGCTCAAAGCGGACTAATTTTCCTAGATAAGAGTTTATTGTGGCCCCAGGCGCGAGAATCTTTTTCCGACCCCAGCCACCTCAACCGTTACGGTGCTGTTGCAGTGTCTAAACGGTTGGCTCAAGATCCCATGATTCCCTGGCCAGCGAAACAATAGTTTTTAATTTTGAGTTTTGAGTTATTTTAGAAGTTAAATGATCCTAACGTTGCGAGTGCGGCGCGACTATCTCAAAACTATTCTTTCCTGCGGCTAAATACTGAAAATGAAAAGATTGATATTTCCTGAAAATAGCAAAAATACACAGATAAAAAAGCCTAGAAAAAATCTGCCTTTGATATTTTTTATATTATCTTTAGCATTTTTCTGTTTCAGTTTGTATAAAGGTTTCTTCTTACCTGTAGCTTTATCATCTGGGCCGCCCAGCAACGAACAAAGTAGCGAACAGCAAACTCTGGCACCCTTTGAAGAGGTTGTCAAAGATGCGAAAAAGTTAGAGGGACTATTTACTCTTTACCGCAATCAAGCAACTGATAAAGTATATCTGGAAATTAAACCGCAACAACTCGACAAAAAGTTCCTGTGCTTTGTGACATTGGCATCGGGTTTGGGGGAAGCAGGCATTTTGAGCGGAATGCCGATCGGCGATTTCTTGTTTCAACTGCGGCGCGTCCAAAATAACGTGCAGTTTGTGATCCCAAATATAAATTTTCGCACAAGTCCGGGCGACCCGCAAGCAGGTTCAGTAGCACGGGGATTTAGCGACTCGATTCTCTATTCTTTGCCTCTCAAAAGCATTGATCCGCAAAGACAAACTCTGCTGATCGATTTAGGAGATTTGCTGATGAGCGAAAAACGCGATTTACCAGGGGTAAAAGCGATTTTGCCGATGCTTTTGGGCGCTTCGTACTCGATCGATGCAGACAAGTCTTCTTTTAAAGATGTTAAAGCGTTTCCGCTGAATGTGGAGATTGCTTCTGTCTATGGTTTTTCTAGCGATAATGACAGTGAACTTAACTATTTACCTTCGATTCCTGACAGTCGGGCTTTTAACCTCCGCATTCACTATAGTTTCTCGGAAGTGCCGCTAAATAACGGCTACCGCCCCAGACTTGCGGACGAGCGAGTGGGCTATTTTCTCACAGCATATAAGGACTTTTCTGACAAGAGTAGCGGGGAGCCTTTTGTGCGCTATATCAATCGCTGGCATTTGCAAAAGCAAATCCCGACAGCGCCGATGTCGCCTCCGGTGCAGCCGATCGTCTTTTGGATTGAAAATAATGTGCCTCCCGAATACCGAAATGCAATTCGCGAGGGAGTCTTGGAGTGGAACAAAGCTTTTGAAAAGGCAGGCTTTACTGAGGCAATTCAGGTTAAACAAATGCCGGACAATGCTAAATGGGACCCGGCTGATGTTCGCTACAATACTATCCGCTGGTCGAGTTCTTTTGAGCCTCAGTTTGCCGGCATCGGGCCGTCTCGCACTAACCCGCTGACGGGGGAAATTTTGGATGCTGACATTCTGTTGGATGCTAATGTTGTCCGGGAAATCAAACAGGGTTATCGGTCTTTGGTGGAACAAAATCGATCGCTATCTAAGAGTTTTCAAGGGCGAAACGGTTCTAATACCAATCCCTGTCAGTTCGGGATGTATTCTCGCTATTTGAATGTGCTAGAAAATGGGGATTTAGGAAAAAGCAACGGGGAAAATGCTCAAGGTGGAATGGCTGATGATTTGCCGACTTTGGTAGAAAGATACCAAGAGCAAAAGCGCTCGCCTTTATCGCGGTTGATGTCGAGTTCGGATATGTGTTTTGGGTTGGAATCGAGCCGCCAGTTTGCGATGGGGGCAATGTCGATGGATCTGTTGGAAAATGCAGCGCCTAGCAGTGGGGCGATTGACAATTATGTTAATCAATATATCAGATATTTGGCGGCGCACGAAGTCGGTCACACTCTTGGTTTGAGGCACAATTTTCACGGGAGTACGATGCTGCAACCGGAGGATTTGAACAATACTCAGGTAACTCGCACGCAAGGTATGATTGCGTCGGTGATGGATTATGTACCGATTAATTTGGCACCTGCCGGAACTGTGCAGGGCGACTATTATCCAACGATTGTAGGGCCTTATGACGATTGGGCGATCGAGTACGGTTACAAGGTGATTGGCGGCGTAAACCCGAACAGCGACTTACCAGCGCTGCAACAAATTGCCAGCCGCGCTGCCCAAGCCCAATTAGCTTACGCGCCGGATGAGGATTCTGTCGATCTCGATCCCGCTGCAAATACCTTTGATCTCAGCGCCAATATGCTGAGGTATTCGCAATGGCAATTGGATAATGCTAGGGCGATGTGGAAGCGTTTGGAAAAGCGAATTCCGGTTGGGGAAGACGGTTATAACGAACTGCGGGTGATGTTTGATTCGGTGTTCGGGTATTATGTCAACCAAGTGATGAATGCTACTTTGTATGTGGGGGGACAGTCGTTTAGTCGGATTCGCCCTGGAGATACTAATGCGAAGTTGCCGTTTGTGCCGATCGAACTTTCTCAGCAGCGAGAAGCTTTAGCAACCCTTGAAAAGTACGTTTTTGCACCGGATGCGTTTAGTTTTGCGCCGGAGTTGCTGAATAAATTGGCGCCTTCGCGCTGGGAACACTGGGGAAGTCCGGCTTTGGTGTTTCCTCTAGATTACCCGATCGGCGATCGAATTACTTTTTTGCAGCGGTTTGTGTTGCGAGTTTTGCTATCTCCGACGCGCTTGGCGAGGCTGCGGGATGCCGAGTTAAAATCAGCGCCGGAAACTGCTTTGAGGTTGCCGGAAGTGTTGGAGACTGTGCAAAAGGATATTTGGCAAGAGGTTTTGCAGCCGGAAAAGAAGATGCAAATTTCAACTTTTCGGCGTTCTTTGCAGCGGGAACATTTAGCAATTTTGATCGGAATGGTGCTGCGAAAAACGAATGTTCCAGAGGATGCGCGGAGTTTGGCTTGGTACGAGTTGCGACAGTTGCGGGAGGGTTTGAGCAAGAGTATTCGGAATTTGGATCGGAATGCGGATGCTTATACGCGGGCTCATTTGGAGGAAACGCGCGATCGAATTTCTAAGGTTTTGAATTCGCAAATTCAGTCGAATTAATTTGGTCTAAACTCCCTTTTACAGCTTTAATTGTTCATTGTCGTTGGCGAACTACCATAGGCTTAATCTAATGGCGACTTTACCCTACTCAAGTACAAGCGTTACCGATCCACCATTACGGTCTGGAACGCTTCGGATAGTCTCTGCGATTTCGTCGAACATTGTTTGATCGCCCGCGAGAACCTCCCTTCTTCTTTGTTCGCGCAAGCCTATGTCGTCTGCGAAACGCTCAAAGGGCCAGTCGCAGGAACATTCGTCGTCAAGGTATTTCAGCAGGGCTAGCACATCGAGAACGCACTGGGAACGCTGGGACTCCCTCCAAACGATGGTGTACGGGTATTCCAGTCCGAAGCCTCTGAAGAGACAGTCATCGAAAGCCATCATCGAATTACCGAAGTAGCCACCCGGCCCGTTCACAGCTTCCCCGATCGCACAATAGAAGCCAAGAAGTGTATCGAAAAGGCTTCCATCGAGGACGATTACGCGACCAGGAGCTTTTGACACTAACACACCGCCGATGTCGAAAAAACGTTGCGAGGCATAGGTGAGCCACGATCGGCGGCCCGCCTCGTCGAGAGGGCACCACTCATTGAGAGATTGCGGGGGAAATGGAAATGATGCCATTGTCTGAAACCTTTTTCAGTAGGTTGGGTGGTTGGAAGTCTAGGTTGGTGGCGTTCTTGCAGGGCGTTGAGGATGTAGCGATCGAACTTTCAATAGTTTTTGACCCAAACACGGAGGAGATTATTCAATGGCAACCGCAAATCAACCCGTAGACGAATGGCGTGAGACGTTGGAGAAAATTCTCCAATACTATGCGGATATTCCTTATACTTATGGGGATGTGATTACCTATGTGGTGGTCAGCCGCGATCGCAACCATTTTATACTGATACATGAAGGTTGGGAAAATCATCTGCGAGTTCATGGCTATGTGGTTCATGCCGAAATTCGCAATGACAAAATCTGGATTCATTATGATGGTATTGAAGACGGCATCACTGGTGAACTCGTCGCCTCTGGCGTACCCAAAGATCGGATTGTTCTGGCTTTTCATCCACCGGAAGTCCGAGAGTACACTGGATATGCGATCGCGTAACCTCTGCGGAACTTATGTGGTATATGATAGATAAACATAACAGCCCCTATGCCTGCCAAAGACTTTTATCACGATACTGTCTGCACCGCCCTCATCAAAGACGGTTGGACAATTACTAACGATCCTTTCAAGCTCAGAGTTGGCGGACGTTCAGTCTACGTTGATTTGGGCGCAAAAAAGCTCTTCGCAGCCGAGAAGCAAGGGCGCAAAATTGCCGTAGAAATCAAAAGCTTTCTCGATCCATCACTTGTAAGCGAGTTAGAAAAGGCACTCGGTCAATACGATTTGTATTATCTGATTATGGAGGATGAAGATCCAGAACGAGTCCTTTACCTAGCGATAGCCCAAACCGTATTTGCAGGTTTTTTCTCAGAAGAGATATGTCAAATGGTACTTCGTAAAAAAAGCATTAACCTGATTATTTTTGATTCAGAAACAGAGGAGATTGTTCAATGGATAGACTAAAATTTTATCAAGATACAATTGAGAAAATTCTTAAAGATCATGCTGCTATCTCTTATAGTCATGGCGACATTCAGCAATATGTCATCATTGATGCCGATCGAGCTCATTTTCTACTCTTCAATGAAGGTTGGGATCGTAAAAAGCGCGTTCACGGTTGCGTCACCCATGTCCAAATTATCGGAGAAAAAATTTGGATTCACTATGACGGCATCGAAGACGGCATCACCGTTGAACTCGTCGCGGCTGGTGTGCCCAAAGACCACATTGTTCTGGCTTTTCATCCACCGGAAGTCCGAGAGTACACTGGATATGCGATCGCATAGCTTCTCGTCTTGACCGAGATTTTAGATAATATCAGCTTGGTAGCGTATATCGCACCTTAATAATTTTTTGGGCAATACAGAGTACCCTACAAATAATTTGCAAACGCTAAACTTCTGTCATCGCAACGATTTGAGCGGTGGTTAATACCAACTGAGGGAACGTTGGAGAAACAATAATGGCTTCTCCTTGATATCGCTGTGCCTGATATTCACCATCGATTAAGCGGTTGATGGTCACGGTAGACTGTTTTGGAGAACCAATATACTGAACGCCTCCCAACCCTGCATAATCAACGATCCAATACTCCAGGATTCCTAAAGTTTCATACTCATTCAATTTGATGCGGTAATCATCCCGCCAATTCGTACTGACAACTTCGATCGCCAAGGGAGGTGGAATATAAGCAGCAGCAGAGGCAGAACTTTGACGCATTCTGACCCATTCTTCCTTGGCAAACACCACAATGTCGGCTTTACGACTCGATTCACTTTCGCCCGGGGCAGCGTTCAATCTGACTTGTTTACTTTGTCGGGGAACGTAGGGAAGGTTCAAGGATTGGCAATGATCTACCAAGAGACGACATAAACCATCGACGACATCCTCATGTTTGGCTGTGGGTTCACTCAGGGGCATGGCAACTCCATTGACTAGCTCGAATGACCTACCGGAGTCGTCATCCCAGTTGAGAAATTCCTCGAAGGAAAGGGTTTTTTGGGCGATCGCAACCATTGATATTAACCTTTTGCGTAGGTTGGCTCTCTGTTGTCTGTTTCCAGCTTAACGTGAGGTAGAGAGATAAATCGCTGCTTTTGTAGGGTGCGTTAACGAAGTATATCCTAAACTTTGACACCTCTTCTCGGTTTTACTGCCCGCGTCCTGCTTTGCAATCTACGAAACCTAATGCTTCTGTGTCGAGAAAACTGGCGATCGAAATGGCGATCGAAATGGCGATCGGATATTCAATTTTTGCAGCACCCGCAATTAGAGCTGCTTTAATTCGTTCTGGCAAACGTCCCAAAATAACGTTCCGGTTGAGCGGCAGCAGATCGAGCAGAACGATAGATGAAAAGACTCTCAACTGTCCGCTCCAACCGGATTGTTGTACTGCTGGCTGCTTATTTCTCATGGAAAGCTGTCCGTAACTCACCAAGAATAGCCTGAATACCGCTCCAGTCAAATTTATCAATCATACTTTTATCTTGATAACACAACTTAAGATTAGCTTCAAACTTTGCCTGTAGGTTCCCTTTGTTCAAAACCTCGCCTTGATACTGTTGCAATACCTCATCATAACCACGCCACTGAATTGGTGTGAGAGAACCATCATCAGACTTCAAAACATCAAGTCCTAGATAGAGTTCAAGACTGCCCGCCAATCTATTGACATTCATGATCACTGTACCTTGTGGTCCCAATGTCGGATAGTTTGTCGCAATTTGAATGTCAGGGTATCGTAGTACACGAACGTTCTCAGGGAGCTTTACATCTTTTAATGCACGCATAGCAGAACGGGCTGCCGTATCATTATCAAAGAAAGCAACAATCCGATTACTAATTCCTGCACCAATAAACGCTTTCACTGTTTTTACAAGTTCAGAAGCACTACCAGACACTTTTGCAACCTCAAAATCCATAAAAGAATAATAATTTACCAGATGAGGGTATAGCAGCCTGAGAGAGCCTTCCAAAACTCGTATATCTGACTTACCTTCTGTAAGAACAACTACCTTTTGAATTGTATGATCATCAGACATACGCCAACGGGCACTCGCACAAAAATCTTCACTAGCGTTAAAATACTCGCCTATTGAACACTCCGTCAGATCGTAGGACAATTCCGCTTGTATCCCTATAATCTCCAAAGCAGCACGAATAAAAGCACGGCAATCATATGATGGGAAACCAAAAAACTCATACTCCCAATCAGATTTATCCAGCATATAGCGAACAGTTAGCGGTAATTCTTGAGGAAATGATTTCTGATCTCGCCAATCATATGCTCTACTTGGAAGCAATTTATTAGCAACGATACATTTGAAACCTTCCAACCATTTCTCAAAGGTAAGTTCTTGCCAAACAGCTTCTTCTTGATCGAGGAAGCTTCTTGAACGATCATTTTTTGCCCAGTAAGGTTCTGTTCTATACCGAGCTAAATCATTGAGGCGATCGTGAACCCCTTCTTGAAAGATGCATTCTGTCTTTGACATTGTAAAACCCATAAATTCAAGACGGTCTCTTATAACTGCAAGGCTAGCAGCATACTCAATAATATTTTCTGGAAATTCCTCCCAATCTTCAAATTGCTGATTCCTTTCAATGTCATGAAAATACGGGCGTACCCGCTTATCCGTTTCATCAAACAATATCATCACATTTGGATCGAAATCATCTTCCACCGATCTCATTTTGATACCATCAATACTTAGAAATGAGTAGCTACCCATAGTTAATTAGGTTTATAAGCCCAAAAGGTCATTGTCAATCAATTATGATAAATGTATTTCACCAAAGGTAGCAGTAATCCACACAGCAATGGCTGGCGATAGATGAGCATTCAACCAAATTGTCATGCGGCTAAAACGGGATGGTCGAGTTTGCGGACTGCATACAACAGCGCAGCTTTAATATCGTCAAGTTCCAAGTCTGGCAATTCTTCGAGAATTTGCTCAAAACTTAAACCCGCAACTAGCAATTCTAGGATATCGATGACTCGAATCCGCATTCCCCGGATGCAGGGACGATCGCCACATTGTCTTGGATTCACTGTAATTCTGTCAAACAGATAAGCAACGGATGCTGGCATTGTTTGAAACCTTTGTCTCTAGCTTACCTCATTTATTGCTCGAAATTCACACCGCGATATAATTCTGCGATCGCCACTTCCAACTCAATACTCTATAAAGTATTATTTGTAGGCTAGGCGTAGGCAGGAAGTGGCTCATAAACGAGTTGCATGAGTTTTTCGGAGGGAATGGTTTCCATTGCATAGGTATTACCTTGAGCATCGGCAAAATCTACTAGATAAGCGCGATCGTCAAAGCTCATGAGAATAGTGCCAACTTGTCCGGTCCGGAGCAAAATCGGCCCAGAGGTGTCTTTATGGATGGCCTGAATTTCTGCGGTCAAGGCAACAACATCATACTCGTGTAACGTCATTATAGTATCCTCACTTATTGACAGGATAGGTATTAGTTAGCCGGGGAAAGTCTTCATCGGTGCGAATCATCCAACATGACAGCACCCAAGAGCTTCCTGTTTCCGTAGTCATGAAAAATTTGATATCATACTGGGTTCCATAGTTGTCTGTTTTATAAATTTCTGCCTCCTGATTGACCGCACATTCTAATAAAGCGACTTCTAAAATAGCTTTGTTTTCTAGTGTAATTCCCAATCGATTTCTAAACAGGATGGCTTTATCTTTTCCTTTGGGATGCTGCATATTTAGTGAGTATCGCTCAAGCTTGTCGCCCAGCAGTGCCTTGTCTCCGTTGGGTAGTTTCATCTGTCCAAATGGTTAAATCACTGGGTGGAAAGTTTTCATTTGCTAGAAACCCCATTAACTTGCCTCAGCAAAGAGTAAAGGTGTGTAAAATACGTCTTCTTTGAGGCACTCAGCCGCGAAAGCAAACACAGCTTGTAGAGATTCAGCATTAAGCGTTGGGTAGTTTTCTAGAATTTGTTGGTGCGTCCAACCTTCTGAAAATAGCCCTAGAACGAACTCCACTGATATTCGTGTCCCCTTAATTATAGGCTTGCCAAGCAGAATTTTAGGATTTGAGTGAATGTGTGCTTTCCAGTTCATAGCCAGTGCGCCTCTATAGGGTTTTCATCTATTATCAGCATAGTTAAAATTATAAAATTTATGACCACAGCAGTATCTATTGACATTGGTACGCTCATTACACGCACTCCCGGACTGCATGGTGGATGTCCCCACCTCGTCGGTAAAGGCGTTACCGTTCGCCGCATCGTAACCTGATACAAGCGAGGATCGAATGCTGAAGAGATTTGCGATCGCATCGGACATCTCACCCTCGCCGAAGTCTACGCCGCACTCACCTACTATCATGCCAAAACCCAAGAAATTGAAACTGATTTGCTCCATCAAGCAGCAGAAGCCAAGCGTCTTGAAGCTTTGCACAGCAACTTTGGTAAATATGAAATGCTAAAATAATAAATCATACATCGCCCACACAAAAATCTACTAGATAAGCACTATCCTCAAACTGGGAAAGAGAAACTGATTTTTACCGGATAAATTTAGGGGGTGTAGGAGGAATAGCGGCAATGAAGTAAAGTTTTATAACAAGACTCAACACTTGTGATCCTTGACTAAACTGTAAAGTTCGAGCTCTTCAAACTGCCCTCGGTGAAAAACACGCTGTTTTTGGCTACCTTCCTGCGTCATTCCCAGCTTTTGTAGCACCTTAGCCGAGGCTATATTCCGCCTGAGACTAGTTGCATAAATGCGATCGAGCTTTAATGTTTAAAATATTCAAGACTGATTTAGTGTAATTGATTCGTTTTTTTCTCAAAAATTATGTCTGCTAACACTGCAAAAAATCATTACTTCCGATTGGCATTGTTCTGGGCGTTTCTGGGTAGTTTGGGAAGCTTGGCGGTGTTCCCTTATGCCCTGTCTCTCAATCCGGCAGCTAGTCAATTGCCTGCACCGCTACCTCTTTTGGCGATCGCCTCCGCCCTGCAAACCGGAATTTTTCTAATTCTCTTTTGTTGGATTGGACTGCGCCTCGGTAACTCGATCGGAATTGATACCCCCATAGCTCGTGCTTTGGTATATCGACAGCCTTTCGCGCCAATATCTAAATCGGCCCTTAACACGGCGCTAATTGTAGGCTGCATCGGTGGAATCGTCCTGATTGGATTGAGTTTAGCTTTCCAACCTTGGATGCCGCCAATGGCAACTCCAACAACGCTCGAAATTGACCTATGGAAACGCATATTAGCTTCCTTCTACGGAGGCATCACCGAAGAACTCTTGCTGCGACTGTTCGGTATGACATTGATGGCGTGGCTACTTTGGAAGATTTTTGAGCGAGACAAACTGCAACCCTCTACATGGATTTTTTGGCTGGCAATTGTAGCGGCTGCAATATTGTTTGGTGTGGGTCATTTGCCTGCGGCTGCGAATGTCTGGGCATTAACCCCGATCGTCATTCTTCGCACCATTACACTCAATGCCCTCTTAGGAATTCCTTTTGGTTTTCTTTACTGGCGTTGGGGATTAGAATACGCTATGTTATCTCATTTTTTGGCTGATTTGGTACTGCACGGAATTGGAGGAAGTTAGCAGGAGATGGAAACAATGCAATGGTACAACGAACCTTTACAATGGCATGAGGATAACGATGTTGTCCACATTACCGCCGGGGCAAAGACTGACTTTTGGCGGCAAACTCATTACGGATTCATTCGCGATAACGGCAACTTTTACTACCATCAAGTGTCAGGCGACTTTACAGCCGAAGTCAAAATTACTGGTAGCTATCGATCGCTCTACGATCAAGCAGGATTGATGATTAGAGAGAGCGAAAATATCTGGCTCAAGTGCGGCATTGAGTTTGTTGAGGGAGTGCAAAACGTGAGTGCGGTTGTGACACGAGACTATTCCGATTGGTCTGTTATGGCGCTTGAAGTGCCGCCCGTTTCCCTGTGGCTGCGGGTAAAGCGCCGAGCTGAAACGGTGGAAGTGCAATACTCGTTGAATGGGTCAGACTATTCAATGATGCGACTGGCATATCTAACTGAGTCACCAATCGTTCAAGTTGGGTTAATGTGTGCGGCTCCCCAAGGTGAAGGCTTTGCAGTCGAATTTGAAGGGTTTAAGCATAGTAAGCTGATCTAATGTGGATGGTAAAAAAACCGATTACTGCGCCACTTTATATAAAATTAAAATTAGGGGTGAGTGCTTTTCACTTACCCCAGCCATTTTTTGTGCGTCTTTTAACAAACCAATTGCAGCAAGAAATCGCCACAAAAGAGGCTCAATTGCTACTAGATAGCCTTGTCGATACTCAGCCCCAAAATCGCGAATACTCCCAGCAAGTGACCGGCGCTCATGCAAGCCAGAAATGCCGGTACGCTAACATTGTTGAACAAAGACGGGAAGGGCAAAGGCATTTTCGGCCCGACGTGGGGATACCAAATTCTGCGGCTGAGAACTAGCAATGCTAAGATATTGCAAACAAACATCACCAGAGGCTTTTGCCAATTTCCTGATGCTGTGTCAGTCACTGTCGATGCTACTACTGCCAGTAAATTTGAGTTAATCATTGTTGATGCTCCTATTTTTCATAAACTATTCAGAAATGCTCGATGAGATTTCTTGCCAAAAATACAGCAGGGGCGATCGCCTTTACGTAATAAATATCTGTCGGTATCAATATTCACCGCGCCAGCGACAGCGCCCCCACCCATAATCATCGAATCACAGCAAAAAATCTTTTAATGCCATTCAAAAGTAACGAAAGATACAAAGGGACACAACCATACTCGCTGCCATTTGTAACTTTTAGCCTGTCTGGCACTGGCGGCATTTAGTCACGCTGCCAGACAGGAAAGAGTGCTGCTCATTAGTGAGCAATGTATGTAGGCAGAAAGTGGAGAATGTCACGTAGAACGCTATATCCAGCAGCATCCCAGAGCAAATAAGCTAAGAAACCGATCATCGCTAAGCGACCGTTCCAAAGTTCTGCTTGCGGGTTGAAGCCAAACAAAAAGGCATTCCGATCTTTGCCGTTGTAAGCATTAGCCGTAGGAGGCAGGTTAGTAGGACGAGTTTCCATGTTTTTACATTCCTTAACAATGTTTCGCTTCTCATGGTAGCGACCTAATTTCTGCTTTGCTATCTGTCTCTAGGCTCAAGATACACACAAGTCTAAAGGAGGATTTTGAAACAAAAAATAAAGTGTTAAGTTTTGTTGCGCGAGATTTTTCAGCTATCGCCTGTATCTGTAAATACTAAATACAACTGCAAGCTGAGGTTGCCGCTGTGAAAGGCTCGATCGCCCCGTAGTGACAAACAACGGCGCTGGTGACTCGACAATACTGAATCCGCGCTCCGCTAGAAGCAAGAAAATTTAGTAAATTTCAACTGAAAAGCCGAACACGATCGCCCTTGAGTTAACTAAAATAAGAGATAAACAGATCGATCGGGAGAAACAGTTATCGAAACCATCTACGGCAATCTTCAAGGTTTAAAGTCCAGCCAGCTCAAGCAACTCGAAAAGCTTTACCACCAGCGACTACCGGGCGATCGCATCACCACTGCAGAATTTGCCCAGCGCGTCGCGGCCATCAGCACGGAAATAGACAAACCAATCTGCACCTACATCAACCGCCGCGGACAAGTAATTCGCGTCGGCGTCGGTACACCCCGCCAAACGCAGATTGCGCCCCTAGAATTGCCTCGCTACGGCGGAGGTCGCCTCAGCGGCATTCGCTGCATCGCCACCCACCTGAAGCCAGAAACCCCAAGCGAAGCAGCCCTCACAGCAATGGCAATTCAGCGCCTGGATGCCCTGGTTTGGCTGACACTGACCGGCGGAGGATTTCAGCGCCGGGGGGGCGGTGCGACTGGTTACATCCAAGAAACTTATCTCGCTCACTTGATACCCCAGGGAGACCAGCCAAATTTTGAGTTTTCTGTTTTGAGCGCTCAGTTAGAACCAGATTCAACTGATAAAATAGAAGAGCCTTCTATTCAAAAGTCACTAATTCAAACTCCACACTTTCCCTGGAAAATATCAGAACCGCTGAATTTAGACGAACTCGCCGACCAAGACTTTCTGGATTTGGTGGAAGGGCTCGAAGCAGAGTTTCAAGCAGAGTTTGTCGCTAAGCAGGTCGATGCAGACCAAGACAAAGTGCTGTTGGTAGGTATCATGACTCAGCACATGACTCAGTTGGAGTTTGAGGACGGGCTCGCAGAAATCACCCGACTGGTTGAAAGCGCCGGGGGTCAGGTACTGCAAACAGTGCGCCAAAAACGATCGCGCCCCCATCCGCAGACAGTCGTCGGCGAAGGCAAAGTTCAGGAAATTTCCCTCACCGCTCAGACGATTAGCGCTAACCTCGTGGTATTCGATCGCGACCTGGCCCCCGCACAAATACGGAACTTGGAAACTCAGATAGGTCTTCGCGTTGTCGATCGAACAGAAGTAATTCTCGACATCTTTGCCCAAAGAGCTCGATCGAGCGAGGGTAAATTGCAAGTCGAACTCGCTCAGCTAGAGTACGCCCTGCCCCGGCTCAGAGGTCGCGGTCAGGCAATGTCGAGACAGGGTGGCGGCATCGGTACCAGAGGCCCAGGGGAAACCAAGCTAGAAACCGAACGGCGGACGATCGCCAAACGCATTTCTCGATTGCAGCAAGAAGTAAATCAACTGCTGGCGCACCGCTTCCGGCTGCGGCAGAACCGCCATCATCACGATGTACCCTCAGTGGCGATCGTTGGCTACACCAACGCCGGTAAATCTACTCTGCTCAACCTGCTCACCAATTCCGAGGTGTACGCCGCCGATCAGTTATTTGCCACCCTCGACCCCACAACTCGACGGTTGACCATTCCCGGCACTGTCACCAGGGAACCGCTGTCGATCGTCCTCACAGATACAGTGGGCTTTATTCGCGAACTGCCCCCCGCCTTGATCGACGCTTTCCGGGCTACCCTCGAAGAAGTCACTGACGCCGATGCTTTGCTGCATCTCGTCGATCTCTCCCATCCCGCGTGGCAGAGCCAAATTCGATCGGTCATGAATATTTTGACAGATATGCCCGTAACTCCCGGCCCAGCCCTTGTAGTCTTTAACAAAATCGATGTCGTAGATGGAGAGACTCTCGCCATCGCCCGAGAAGAATTTCCTCAAGCAGTATTTATTTCGGCCGCCAAAGGTCTTGGGATGGAAACTCTCCGCGACAGACTTGCTCAGCTCATTCAATACGTCCTCTACCCTCGGTAAATACTTAAATATTCCTTTTGAATAGTTGACATCGGGGAATATACGTACATATACTGAGGACAGATCTAGTCGAACTATGAGATTATAAAAGAGTAGTCAGATTGTGCATTGCAAAGTACAATACAGCATCTCTATTTTGCGCTCGGTTAAATAAATAATTGCCCGAGACCGCGGTCAAGGTAAAAAGACTCTTTGTTAATGGCTGTAAAGGCTGTTGCTTCAGAGGTTGCAAAAAGATGTTGCTTCACTCTGGCCCAACCACGGTACGGAATGTCAAGGTGAAAGAGAATAATATTATTAAAGTGTTTGGGCACTCATCTCAAGCGCTATACTATCTTTTACAGGCGTCCGCGAGAGAATACATCCATTTATTGTAAGAACTCTAAAATCCTTGCCCGTCGTACAGCGCTAATCTCTAGGACTATTTCTATTTTTCGATTTTACCACTGTTTAACTAAATAGTTATGTGTACGCCACTGGCAAAACTAGCAATTGGACTCTCTGCCACAATGGCAACAGCGTTTTACTATCTAGCTGCCGCCCCTCCGGCAGCAGCAGTAGATGTCTGCGGTCCGGGAAATTATTCTACTGCCTGTGCCTCCAGCCAGACATCAACAGCAACGACATCCGACCCGCAATTGGCGACCGAGGGGAGTTTGTCCCAAATATACATCACACCTTCGAGAAGCTCAACTTCTATTCCTGAACCGGGTACTGCGATCGCAGTCCTACTAACAGGGGCAGGAATGATCTGTTCGTGCAGAAAGCGAAACAAGCAGGTTGGTCCGCAGCGCTAGGCAGGCTGATGACCAACCTGTTTGCCTTTACAATGTCTCCGTTTTTTTAAGCATGGGTATTTGTTTACTTAAATTTATATAAAAAATAAAAAATTGTATAAAAAATAACTTGACACCTCGCTTCGGTTGTGCGCTGCAAATAGACCCGGATGTTGAAGGAAGAAAGCGATAGCGACTTCAGTCAGGGTAAAAAAAAGGAAGAAGGCAAATGCACTTCCCGGCAAGGGTTTCAGCAGTGAATAACCTCCGGTGTAAAAGATAAGGTTGCTAGATGTTGCTATATATAATAAAAATTAAAATATAAAAATTAAAATAAGATTGGTTAAGATCAATCCTTCGGACAGTTTTTTATAGGCAACCGTAGAATAAGGGTTTCAAGGCTCCAAGGCAAGTTGGCTACCAACGAAAAATCCAGGGTTTCAGCCTAGGAACTAAAAACAGTCCGCACTATGGTTAAGATTACAATTAAAAAATATTGTTATTGTTTGAGCGTCCCATGACCCCTAAAGTAGAAATTTACACTTGGAGAACCTGCCCGTTTTGCATTCGTGCTAAAGCACTGCTGAAACGAAAAGGGATTGATTTTACAGAGTACGCGATCGACGGAGATGAAGCAGCACGCGCTCAAATGAGCGATCGAGCCAACGGAGGTCGCAGCCTGCCACAAATATTCATTAACGACGAACACATAGGTGGCTGCGACGACATCCACAAACTCGATGCTCTAGGCCAGCTAGACCCCCTGCTAGCAGCAAAATGAGCCATTCCCTGTCGAATTTTCCGTTAGCCAAAATTTTTCTGCGACCAATTCTTAATTTTAATTGACAATGAAATTTGCATTCATCATCGATCCCCTCGCGCGACTAATTCCAGGACACGATACCAGCGTAGCGCTGATGGAAGCCGCTCAAGAGTTGGGTCACGAAGTCTGGGCGACTCAAGCCAACGAACTAAGCGTCATCGGCGGCAAAACCTGGGCAATGCTCAGTCGGGTAGCCCTCACCCCAGTAAAAGTGGTAGATGGACGCTGGGAGGCGGCTGAGGCTTGGTACCAGGTAGAACAGCCTACTTTGCAGCCTCTGGAAGCAATGGACGCAGTATTTATGCGGACAGATCCCCCAGTCAACATTCCTTACCTCTACGCTACTTACCTTCTAGACGGCATCGATCCGGCTAAAACTTTGGTAGTTAACAGTCCCAAAGGATTGCGGGCGGCGAATGAAAAGATGTATGCTTTGCAATTTGAGGGAGCGATTCCTGAGACAATTGTTTCTCAAAACAAGCAGGTAATTCGGCAATTTGTGGAGAAAAAAGGAGCAGCAGTTCTTAAACCCTTGGGTGGCAAAGCTGGCGAGGGGATTTTGTTCTTGGAAGCGGGCGATCGCAATCTCAACTCCCTGGTCGAAATTAGCACTCAACAAGGGCAAATTCCAGTGATGGTTCAGACTTATCTGCCGGAAGCAAAAGAGGGAGATAAACGGATTATATTGTTGAACGGCAAGCCCATCGGTGCTATCAACCGCATTCCAACCGGCAATGAATTTCGCGGCAACATGGCCGTCGGTGGCCGAGTCGCAAAAACCGAAATTACTGATCGCGAACTGCAAATTTGCGATCAGTTAGAACCAGTGCTGCAACGGGACGGACTGTACTTTGTCGGCATTGATATCATTGGCGGTTATCTCACAGAAGTTAATGTCACCAGCCCTACAGGGATCAGAGAAATTGACTTATTTGACGGCGTTAGTTTGGGAAAACAAGTAATTGGATGGGTGGAGAAGGAAGAAGGAAGAAGAAAGAAGGAAGAAGGATGAGGGAAGAAGCCAAGCACGACACAGATGAGGACGCGGATACACGGATTAATTATCGAACGTCAGGCAGATGTTGCAGTCGTTAGTTATTTGTTAGCTGCTACCAATTCCTAATTCCCAATTCCCAATTCTCAATTATTAAATTATGTTAAAAATTGGCGTTGCAGTAGTCGGTACAGGTTTCGGTCAAAAAGTACACATTCCAGGCTTCCAGGCCCATCACCGGACAGAGGTTGTGGCTGTTTATCACCGGAATTTAGACAAAGCAAAGGCGATCGCCTCTACCCACAATATCCCCTACGCTTGCGACTCGATCGCCGATATAGTAGCGATCCCAGAAGTAGCGGGCGTCAGCATTTCCACACCGCCATTTTTGCATTATGAAATGGCAAAAACCGTCTTGGAAGCAGGCAAGCATTTATTATTAGAAAAACCCACAGCCCTGACAGCAAATGAAGCCAGGGAACTTTACCGATTGGCAAACAACGAATCTCCAACCGATTTTAAAAATGGTGGTTCCAGAGCAATTGCCACAATGGACTTTGAGTTTCGCTTCATCCCCGCATGGCAAATGCTAGCAGAATTATTGGCAGCAGAATATGTGGGAGAAAAGCGTTTAATTAAGATTGATTGGCTAGTTTCGAGCCGCGCTGATGCGAGTCGCCCTTGGAATTGGTACGCGCAAAAAGATCGAGGGGGCGGAGTTTTGGGCGCGACTGGTTCTCACGTTTTTGATTATATTAGCTGGCTGTTCGGCCCGCCTCAAAGGCTCTCTGGGCAATTGATTACAGGAATTTCGCGGCGGCCCGATCCGAATGATTCAGGAAAGTTAAAATTAGTTGATGCAGATGATTCCTGCACGTTGATGTTGGAATTAGCCGGGGGAACTCCTTGTCAAGTTTGTTTGAGTTCTGTTACTTATCAAGGGCGGGGACACTGGGTGGAAATATACGGAAGTAAGGGTAGGTTGGTGTTAGGAAGCGACAACCAGCAAGATTACGTCCACGGATTTCGTTTGTGGGGTTCCCAAGGTGGAGAACCTTTAGCTGAAATCAAAATTCCTCAAAGATTGGAGTTTCCTCAAGTATATCCAGACGGGAGAATTGCACCGTTTATTCGAGTAGTAGATAGGTGGGTAGAAGCAATAGATGCCGGTAAATCTTTGATACCGTCCCTCAGAGAAGGGGTTTACTCACAGTTGTTGATGGATTTGACCCAGGAGTCGAATGCTACGGGAACTTGGGTAGATTTACCTAATATAGATAATTTTTTGGGCACTAAGTAAAAGTAAAAACTGCCAAAGCAATCTCACGCACTCGATCGCACCCCAAACCCGATAAACTACAAATAGAGAAACTCAATTCAACCCTATATCCAGAGTCGGTAGTTGTGAATGGCGCGCCCTGAAAGTCCTTGCCTCAGTATAGCGATCGCTCGCCTGAGAACCGCTGGGGCAAACCATTTTGCCACTTGGGTTCTACAAGCTCCTTATCCCAGCGGGTACGTTCACCACGACTGTATGTGGCCCGATACCCTCTCCCAATCTTGGAAAGCTTGGCAGGAAATGTTTTCGCCCTCCGGGACAATTCACGAATTGCCCCTAAATCCTGATGGCAGTTTCGTCTCGCCAGAAAACAACCAGAATATACTGGCAGAAACTGAACAACGAAGCCCTCAGTCGCTAGACCTCGCTCCAGCGATGCCCTCTGTGCCGCTCCACCTCGGTCAACGGGGGTGGGGCAACAAGGGGGATCTGCATCCGCCTCGGCCACCGGCAAGCTACAGCAGTCGCCTGATGCAGCATTTGGGGATTAATCTTTGGCAGTGGCTGTTTGAAGGGCCGATTCAGGGTAGTCTCCAGGAAAGTAAAGGTATCGCGATCGGGCAAAATCTACCCCTACGAGTGCGCGTAGACTTGCGCGAACCGTATTTAATTGCTTTACCTTGGGAAATTATGCAGCCTCAAGCGGGTCAACCGGCAATTTCTCTGTCGCAGCAACTGCTTTTTAGCCGCACTACCAGCAATGTTGAACCTTTGCCATCCCTGCAGCCTGCGGAGTCGCTCAACATTTTGCTAGTTTTGGGACAAGCAGAACCCGGTGGCGGTGCTAATTCTCAATTTTCCAAGAGTAATAACGGTCATTTGCAGTTGGGAGAAGAAGCACTCGCCCTAGCTGGCGTTCTGGAAAGTGCTTTTCAAACCGACGACAGCGACAAATATTTTGACATCAGCGTTCCGACTCGCGTCGATACTCTGATCGAACCTACTCCGGCGGAACTCATTTCTCGGCTGGAAACGCAAGCTTACAACATTCTGTTTTACGCCGGCCACGGGATACCTGGCCCCGACGGCGGTTTGCTGTTTTTGGGGCCGGAAACGGCGATTAATGGCACTGAACTGGCTCAGGTTTTAGTTCGGTGCCGCGTGACTCTGGCGGTGTTTAATGCCTGCTGGGGAGCTCAGCCGGCGGTGGAGAGGCTGCACTCAACTAACGGTCAGCAACAGGCGATCGCCCGCAGCAGTTTGGCTGAGGTACTGATTCATCACGGGGTGCCTGCGGTGTTGGGGATGCGGGACTCGATCGCCGATCGCGAGGCCCGGAGTTTTATCCAAACTTTTGCCCAAGCTTTGGCCGGACGGATGTCGATCGATCGGGCAGTCGCCGTCGCCAGACAGCAGTTACTAACGCTCTACAAGTTCAATCAACCGGCTTGGACGCTGCCTGTGCTGTATATGCACCCTGAGTTTGACGGCCAGCTAACTGAGCCGGTAGATGACCTCAAAACAGAATTGCCTTTAAATTCTTCTACTTGGTTGGGACGGTTGCCGTCTTGTGCTTATTTGCGGGGGCGCGATCGACCAAATGCCAAATCCACCGAATCTATTAATCAGGTTTGGCCGATTCGCGCAGGTATGGTTCGAGTCGGACGCTGGGAAGAAAATGACGTAGTGATTCGAGAACAGTGGGTTTCTCAAAAACACGCCGAGATTTTCTGCCGGAACACTATCGGAGATAGCCGGGAAGAACCTAGCTACTTCCTGCGCGATTTTTCTCGCTACGGGACTCTAGTTTTGGGATCTGAGGGATGGCAGAGAGTTCACCACCAAGAATTTCTGCTACGCAGCGGGACTCAGCTAAAATTTGGCAGTTCTCAAGGTCAGATTTTTGAGTTCACTATTGAGGTTCCTAAAACTTCGGGGTACAGTGAGACTGATTGCGGAACGAATTAAGGTGCGGGTGTAGCTAATGAAGGTAAGCGGCTACTGGCACAGCAAAGTTCTGGGCGTTGAGTGTCCAGTCTGAATTTAAAAGAGTTACTCACCACTGATAGCTCGCAACTAGCTCTTGGCACAGTCCCCCTTCTGTCTTTTCCTTTTCCCACCTAGGTATTACATCATGGCTACCCAATCTACTGATTCTGAATATTTTCGCGACTCACAAACTCAAGCCCAGATGGAACTTCTCGCCACAATTGTTCAGACTGATGTTGCTTATCCCTGGAATCCTGCACAGCTTGAATCCGAATCTTATTTAGCTGCCCTAGAGCAGGAATTTGCGCTATCTGATTCCTTCAGCGACAGCGATATTGCCCTGAAGTCGCAAGTTTTATTCTCGCAACTAGAACAAGTTTGGCTGACCACTGCTCTGCACAAGTCTTTGCGCGAGAAATTTGCTCGCGTTCCTCAAGATTTTCTGGCCAGCATCGCTCAAAGCGTGCAAAACGCGACTGTTAAGTATCAATCTTTAGCTGACCAAATGGTAGAGTGCGTCTTAGATATTTTGCCTCAGTGGGCTGAGGAAGATTTGCAGGTGTTGGCACGTCCTTTGGCTTATGCCATGCGAGATGTTGATTCGGAAGGGGGGGAATTAGTCATGGCTACTACAAGACCTTGGGCCCAATTGTCGGAAATAGAACAAGCCAGAGTTAGTTTGGCTGTCGCCCGCTATGCAATCTCGCAATTAGAAATGGCTGATGAGTTTTTGGATGGCTAAATTTTTGTGCTGCGAACGCGGTAATTTTTTTAAATTAATATAAAATCAATCTACCTTTAGTTAGATGTCAAATTCATCTAATTGCTAAATTTTCTGGATTGCTATAGTTTGATATAGCAATCCTATTTGATTTGTAGACAAGATATAGCCTTGCTCAGTAAGGATCGCGAATTAAATAACTTACAATTTTAATTGTTATTGTGGGATGGGCGTCCCGCCCGTCCTTTTTGGACGGGC